>SXND01000104.1 GCA_005777235.1 Pseudomonadota bacterium | reverse complement strand
TGGGCTCGTCGAGCAGCAGCAGCGTCGGCGCCGCGGCCAGGGCGCGCCCGAGTTCGACGCGCTTTTGCAAGCCATACGGCAAGCGGCCCACCGGGGTCTTGCGGATGGCCTCAATTTCAAGAAAGTCGATGATCTGCTCGACGTAGGCTCGGTGCACTTGCTCTTCACGCAGGGCGCGCCCCCAGTATAGCGCCTGACTCAGGAACGAGCTGCGCACATGCAAGGTGCGCCCGGCCATGAGGTTATCCAGGGTACTCATGCCCTTGAACAGCGCCACATTCTGGAAGGTGCGCGCAATGCCCTGGCGTGCCACCTGATAGGGCCGCAGGTGTCCGCCTCGTTCGAGGCCTTTGAAGAGGATGCGTCCGTGTTGTGGATGGTACAGGCCATTGAGGACATTGAGCAGCGAGGTTTTACCGGCCCCGTTTGGACCGATAATCGCCAGGATCTCGCCAGCGACGACATCAACGCTGACATCGCTCAGGGCCTGCACAGCGCCAAAGGCCAGGCTAATGTGCTGCACTTGTAGCAGGGGCGTGTCGGCCATGGTGCGCTTACCTCGGCGCTACGGCGAGGGGAACGTCACCGGCCACAGTGCAGATCTGCAGGTCGGCCTTGAGCAAGCCACGGCGTCCGTCTTCAAACGTCATCTGGGTTTCCACGGTGACCTGCGTTTCCTGGCTGTACAGGGCTGCGACGAGATCGGCGTATTTTTCCGCCACAAAGCTGCACCGGACTTTGCGGGTGCGGGTCAGCTCGCCGTCGTCCGGGTCGAGTTCTTTATAGAAATACGCACAGGGGACTGTCGCCTTGAGGCGACAGAGGAATGCGCGTCGGGCGTTAGCCCGACAGGTTCCCATACTACTTTATATAATAAGATATTACAAGACCTTGATGCATATGGTATGCTCTGTCCATGCAACGCACCGTGAAACTCAAGCTGCAACCCACTCCTGAACAAGCCCAAGCGCTCGCGGACACGCGTCAGCAGTTCACCCAGGCGTTCAATGATGTCTGTGCCTACGGCTGGGTACAGACCGAGAAGAACGGCGTGCGTTTGCATCACGCCACGTACTACACCGAGAAAGCCGCCTGCTCTGGACTCGTATCTGATCTGGTGATTCAAGTCCGCGTCAAAGCCACGGAAGCCCTGAAATCGGCCTTTGCCCGGCAGAAAGCCGGGCTCCAAGTCTCGTGTCCCCAGTCTCGCGCCTGTCCGCCCCGCTACAACGTGCATCCCTACACGCTGTCGTGGGAGGCACAGACCGTGCGCCTCTCGACAGTGGGAGGCAGGATGACCGTCCAGTTCACGTGCCCCGACTATGCCGTGAAGTATGCTGGGCTTCCGGTTGATACGGCAGACGCGCTCCAGTATCCCGATGGGAGTTGGTGGCTGCATGTGGTGGTGACCCTGGAGACTCCAGCCGCCGCGCCGACAGACGAAGTCATCGGTATTGACCTGGGCTTGGCACATCCTGCCGTCACCTCGGGCAATCAGTTTCTGGGCAAGAAAGCCTGGAAGGCAACGGAAGGGCGCTCTTTTCGACTCACCCGTCGCTTGCAGTCTTGCGGGACGAAGAGTGCGAAGCGCCACTTGCGGCGCATCCGACACAAGCACGCGCGCTTTCGCCGTGACTGCGATCATATGTTGTCTCAGCAACTCACGGATGCGGCGGCGGCTGGTGGCACGCTGGTGCTCGAAAATCTCACCAACATCCGCCAACGTATGCGAGCCAGACGCAAGACCGCGACGAAGCGCCGCATGCATAGCTGGTCCTTTGCCCAACTGACATCTTTCCTTACGTACAAGGCGGAAGAACGCGGCGTGACGGTGGCCAGGGTAGACCCCCGGCATACCTCGCAGAGGTGTTCTGCTTGCGGGCACCGCGCCCGGAACAACCGGCGTTCCCAGAGTCGCTTTGTGTGTCGTGCCTGTGGCTTCGAGCTGCATGCCGACCTCAATGCGGCCAGAAATATTGCTGCCAAGTACCGTGCCAGCCGGGGTACATCTTCGACTGGTGCGCCGTTGTCAACCGGCGTATCGTCTCCGGTCCGGTCTGTCGTGCGTCAGCACGCCTCACCGGAGGTGAGGGACAAGCTGTCGCCTTGAGGCGACAGTCGTTGACAGAGTTGTTTGACGTTGATGCCGAGGGCGCGATAGAAGGTAAAAATCTCCGGGCCAATGGCCTCCCCGGCGGTATACGCCAGGCGAATGCGCCCGAGGCCCAGATTGTCTTTGAGCGGCCCGTACATACAGACATGCCCCAGGGCATAGCGCAGGCGATCCCACCACCCGACCGGCTGGCCAGCGAGCTGGCGCGCCCCCACGCGTTGGGCCAGACGCAGACAGGCGTGAAACAGTCGGCGCTTGGGCCAGGAGGCGTCTTCCATGCGGGTCATCACACTCGTCAACATGTTTTCCCAGAGGCGCGGTGGGGCAAAGAAGGAGGTGGGGCCAATCTCGTGCAGGTCTTGCAACACCGTGGTGCTGCTCTCGGGACAATTGACCGTAAAACCCGCACAGAAGAACTGCGCATACGACAAGAGGTGATCCCCCACCCAGGCCATGGGCAGATAGGCCAGAATTTCCTCGTCGTCGCGCAGCTTTTCGCGCTCGATAGCGTTGTGCGCCGTGCGCAGGATGTTGTCATACGACAGCATCACACCCTTGGGACGTCCCGTGGTGCCGGAGGTATAGAGGATGATGGCCAGATCCGGGCCGTGGCCCTGGGCGATCTGCTCCTCCAGGAAGGTCGGCTGCGCGGCGGCCCAGCGGCGCCCATCCTCTTGGACCTGCGTCAAGGCGTGCAACGTCTCTGCCGGATACTGCCGCAGCCCACGGGGCGCGCTATAGATGATGCGCTCGAGGTGGGGGCAGGCCGTCTGTACAGCCAGGAGTTTATCGACTTGCTCCTGGTCTTCGACCACAGCAAAGCGCGTCTCGGCGTGTGCCAGGACACACTGCATTGCCTCGGCGCCAGCGTCCTGATACAGCGGCACTGGCACGCCGCCCAGGCACTGCGTGGCCATCATGGCCCAGTAGAGCGGCGGACGATTGTCGCCGATAATGGCCACTTTGTCGCCGCGCCGCAACCCCAGAGCCGCCAGTCCACAGGCCAGGTCACGGACAGCCGCGGCCATCTGGCCCCAGGTCCAGGACTGCCAGATCCCGAGGTCTTTTTCGCGCATGGCAATTTTGTCGGGATGCTGGTGGGCGCGCTGCTCCAGCCATTTTGGGAAGGTATCGCGGGCCCTGTCGTGTGGCATAGGACTATTCTCTACTAACTCTCACCTGTATGGTGCGCGTATGAGCTGCATGGCCGTGTGGTCCGTGTGCGGCAGGGAGTGTGCCTGAGCGGCGACCGGATTGCAACGGCAAAATCCCTCGGCCGTGTCAGGGGGTACGCGAGGCGTCACGCTGCCGGCGGCAGCGCTCCACAAAAGCCTCGGCCATCGCCGGTTGGCTGCCAAGATGCACATGGAGATAGGTCGCCAGCACTTGGTCTCGCACAAAACCTTCTAAGGACGTTTCCCCCGTGCTGGCGCGGGTAATATGATAGGCGCAGGGCAGTGGCCTCGCCCCAGGCTCGTAGACTGAATAGTGAAACCGATGGCCGCGCACGGTGGTTTTTGAAGGCCCAAAGAAGGTATCGTGCAGAAACGTCGCCTCGGCATAGCCAAACTGTTGTAAGCGTGTGGTCATGCGGGTGCCGCCGGGGATGAGCCCCACCTGTGGCGTACGCTGGCCGTGTTGATCTTCCAGCCACTCACAGAGATACATCAGTCCGCCGCACTCGGCATAGAGGGGGCGCTGATGCGCCGCATGCGGCGAACGCTGTGCATCAGGCGCGGGAAACAGGCGGAGCGAGGGACAAGCGGAGCTTGTTTCCCGTCGACTGCATGCGTTTGTTCGGTGCTGCTACGGCGCTGTTTGCACATGTGGATGCGCCACGATTTTTGTGTCAACCGTTACAACGGGACAGTGGTACACGCGTGCGGTTGCAACGATCAGTTGGTCGGCCGGATCACGATGAAACGTCCCAGGCAACTGCGTGGACTCTACAATAATTCGTGGTGTGAGTTCCAGCAATCGGATGCCGGGATAGGCAAGTGCCTGGCCGAGCCATGCCTCAACTGGACATGGCAACGTGAGGCGACCATACTCCACGAGTTAGGCGACTTCCCAACACGAAATGACACTAATCCCAAGACCCTGCGTCTCATGCCTTGCTACATACAGGCGGTAATGATGGGGCAGGTGCGTATCGCCGTGGACCCACCACACCCAAATGTGTGTATCCAGAACAATCACTGCACGGCTTCCCAGTCGGCTTGGGCAACCACTTCCGTGGGATCAACATAATATAGGGGCATGCCGCGCAATGGGTACTGCTGACCGGCCAACACGTTCGCGGGCTGCACGAAGACGATCACTTCGACGGTTTCGCCTGCGTGGAACGGTAGATTGCTGAGGGTGAGCATCCCGTCTTGTTGTACGGTCATTTCGATACGATAAGCCTGCATAGATTCACCTCCGTGAACAGATGTATGTACCACATTATACTCCCGGACGGAGGGAATGTAATCTCGTAACAACCTCAGATCTCACAAAGGTCTAATTCACCGAACGCCACGCTTCACCTGCACCGGGGAGCGGTACCGCGTGACGCCTACCACCAACGAACCACGCTCCCCGGTGTCAGGTGCAAACGATTGTTCGGCTGGGCGGGCATGCCCAACCACTCTCGCGGGACGGGCTTGTGGCTTCTAGGCAGAGGGCTCCTGTCTGAAGACGACGCGCTGTGCGAACCACTGCTCCGCCTCTTGGCGCGAGACCTCGCCCGCCGCAATGGCCAAAAATACGGTAACAACGTCCTCATTGGGCGTACGCAGTTCGGCCCCATTCAGTTCGAGAAAGATTTCTGCCACGGCTGCGGCCACGCGTTTGTTCCCATCCAGGAAGGCATGGGCTTGGGTCAGATGATAGGCATACGTCGCGGCGCAGGTGCTGAGGGCAGCTTGTTCGTAATACGCCCGATTTTCCACCGCCGTGAGCGCAGCTTCGAGTGCACCGGCATCGCGCACACCATGCAACCCCCCAAATACCTCAATGGCCCGCGCATGGAGAGCGAGCACTTCGTGTCTACGGAGGAACAACAGGGCGACCTCCCTCTAGGTTGGCCCCTGCGCCAGTTGCGTATAGGCACTCTGACGCCGCGCAAACACGGTGTGGGTTATGGCCGCCAGCTGCTGGCCACGCTCAACCTCGTCGAGTGGTTGCAGCATGAGGGTCCGGTCGATGAGGGACAGCTCGACTTCATCCCCGATGGTGATCCCCAGCTTGTCTAATACGTCCTTTGGTAAGAGCAAGGCGGCTGTTTCCCCTACTGCAGTAATCCGTTCACGTGACATAAGG
>SXND01000103.1 GCA_005777235.1 Pseudomonadota bacterium | reverse complement strand
TGATCGAACAGCTCTTACCGAAGTCGATTCATGCAGTCACCTCGCAGGGCTTCGAACTGAAGGTGGCGCTCTTTGTGATCGCCTCTAGCCTCAATTGTTACCTCAATCTTTAGGAAGCCTGTAGGTAGCAACTTGAGTTATATATGTCGAGAAATTGATGTGGTCCGTGTACAAGGTAAGAGCCAACCGGTCAGCGTCTATAACATTTTAGATTTTCATGACGCCACGTCATTCCCCCATATACACGACGTGCTCGCCTGCTACCACGCGGGCCTGACGGCATATCGGCAGCGGGCCTGGGCCGCAAGCATCAAGCATTTTAAGGCCGCGCTCCACCTGCATCCGTTGGACCGTGTGTCCCAACTGTATGTGCAACGCTGCGAGTATTATCTCAGCACGCCACCCAAAGCCGACTGGGATGGGGTGTGGGAGCTGGAGAGCAAATAGACCTTGCGGCCGCCGATGGGCAGGAGCCATCCCACGCACCGACAGGAGGTGCAGGGTGTCGAGGTATGGCGTTGGCCATTGCCAGGCACGCCCATCTCCGCTCCCCAGGATACGGTGCAGCCACTGCCAGGCTACCGCTAGTGCCAACACCAGCCGCAGGGCGTGACCGCGTGACGCGCACCGACGCGTGGGGCCGCGGGCCGGGCGCCCACGCCGCGTGCGGTCGGCCTCGCGAGGCCATCGGGCACAACGCCCGCAAGCGGCGGCGCGGAGCGCGGCGAGGACGGGGGCAAAACCATCAAGGGCCGCACGCGTCCTCGCCTCGTGGAGCCCGTGGGGCGCCTTGGCGCCGTCCGCCTCCCCAGCGCTGGGCGCGCTGCTGGTCAGACAGTGGCGGGAAAGCTTGGCCCTATCACTCAAAAGTTTCCGGACAGCCTCTTACTGCTGATCATTCTATGGTCGTCAACCCGCAAAACAGCAACTTGGACATTGTCTCCCTAGTTTGGACCAGCGTCGTGCGCTCATCCTCGGTGAGTGGTCGCACACATTTGTGTGGTTTCATGCGCGGTACTATCCGACGAAAATGGCGCTCTGTCCAATGACTTTGTTAAAAATGTACTAGGAATCTAGATCCCATGTCCCCCACGCGGCCCCCTCGCGCTGGGCGGATCCGATGCGCCCAGCCGGTTAGCCGGGCCGGGCCCCACTGCTGGTAGACCCCATACCCATCGCTACCCAGGAGCCCAGACCAATCCTCCATCAAGGCGGCAAACGCCTCTTGGGAGCGCCGGGGATGCATCCGAGAAAAGGCCACCCGCTCGCTGGCCATCCCCCGTAGCTACTCCAGGGTCTGGAGACACTACCAGGGAGTCTCATCCATAGAGTTGACGGGGGCGTGCGTGCGGAGGCCGCGATCCGCTCGTAGGGGGCGATGGCGGGCGGCCCCAGGTCCAAGACTGTCTGGATGGCCCCGAAACTGAGCCGCACGTGCTACACAGAGATACAGAAGGTCTGCACCACGCGTCGCCCGTGGCCGTAGGTTCCGGCTACCACCCCCATGAGGGCACTGCACCGAGGCCCATAGCCACTCGCCTGCGTGGCCGGTACAGGCGCGGAACTCCACGCCCCACAGGCCGGGCAATATCCCTGCGCAAGACCCCGTGGGTCACGTCCATCGTAAGGGGAGGGAGTGCAAGCACCTGATGCGTAGAGTACGGCGTGAAGCGATCCAAGGCCATGGTGCCGCAGGGACACTGGGGGGGGGCGGACCTCGTGGCGTTGGGTCGGGGGCCACAACCCTGGCCGATGCCCTGGCTGTCCCGGATTTCCCCCAGCTTTGCGAGGCGTCGTGGACGGTGTCCGCGGCCGAGACTTCGTCTCCGGGGCACCGGTAGAAGGCGGCCGAGAGGAGGTGTGTGCATCTGGCGTGAGTGAGCCGGGCTTCCAGGCGTGTGACACGAGCGGGGAGCTGTCCCACCGGGATTTTGCGGACTGGGGGCTCCGTCCTTCAGGGCGGAGAGGAAAGTCCGCTGGCTCCGCAGGAGCAACAGGGTGGCATTAAAGTTCAAGATGATATATACTTGCATCATGGAAACGACACAATCCAGCAGCCTTCGACTCCCTTCAGAAGCCCAACGCCTCTGGCGCACCCTGGCGCGACAGTCCGGGATGAGCAGGACGGCTGTCCCGGCAATCCTTCGCCGTGAGCCAGCCGCACGGAAAGGCCTCACGTCATGTCCATCCTGACGCATCGTTACCGCATCAAAGACGCCACCACCAGAACCCATCTGCTGCGTATGGCTGGTGCGATCAACGACGTCTGGAATTACTGCAATGAAGTGAGTCTCCTGGCCTGGCGCCGCGACAAGACCTTCCTGTCGGCCTACGCTCTGCACAAACTGACCGCCGGCACCTCGAAGGACTTACGCCTGTCGGCCGATACCATCCAGCAAGTCTGCACCGAGTATGTCACGCGCCGCACACAGTGTAAGAAAATCAAGCTCAGGTGGCGCAGCCGCAAGCGTTCGCTGGGGTGGATTCCCTTTAAGGCCAACTACATCCGCCTGCACGGCGACACCGTGACCTACTGTGGACAGCGGTTCCGCCTGTGGCTCTCCCGTCCGATTGCTGGGGTGGTGAAGACGGGCAGCTTCACCCAGGACGCGCCAGGGCACTGGTACGTCAATCTCCAGTGCGAGGTGGTGGATGCTGCGGAGCCCGTGGGGCAGCAGGAGATCGGGATGGATCTGGGGTTGACCCATCAAATCACCTGCTCTGATGGCGTCCAATACTCTCGCGCCAATCTGACCCGTCACTATGAAGACGCCCTCGCCATGGCCCAGCGGGCACACAAGAAGAAGCGTACCAAGGCGATCCATGCCAGGATTGCCAATGTGCACAAGGACTGGTCACACCACGTGACGACGGCTATTACCAGGCGTGCCAAGCTCATCGTCATCGGTGATGTCTCCAGTACCACGCTCGCCAAAACACCTTTGGCCAAATCAACGTATGATGCCGCATGGGGCATCGTCAGACGCCAGTTGCACTACAAAGCCAAGAGGCTTACTGGTCGCTGTGTTGACGGCAACGAACGATTTTCCAGTGTCACGTGCTCGGCCTGTGGCGCACGCTCTGGCCCGAGTGGACTGCGTGGCCTGAGAGTAAGAACGTGGGTCTGCCTGTGCTGCGGCGTCACGCATGAGCGCGATGTCAACGCGGCACGCAACATCCTCGCGTTCCGTAGCGGACGTGCTACGCCAAGGAAGGGAATCCCCGTCCTTGAGGGCGGGGAGGACGTCAATTCTGCCTGCATAGTGTGCAGATACGCTTGTACCGCCACCGGGGTGTGCGCCCACTCCTGCGAGGTACAAGGAAACAGCCACGTGGGATCGATGGACGCAGCCAGGGGCTCCCTGACGTCTCCAGACAGTCACCAGGACGGTTACACTAGGGCACAGTGTAATGTAGTGAGTGGGAAAGCTGTCCCGCAAAAAATGCGGGAGGGGTGAGACACGCCAAGGACCGTGCGCTGCGGGCGCCATGGGGTACAACCCTGTGATCGCGTACGTTGCGACGCCTGTTCTACGATACCCAGCAGTTGCGTATTGAGCCCCTGCTCTGGCAGTAGCAGGGCGCCTGCCCCTCTCCGTCGTGGCCTTTTACCAGGATAGAGCTCCCGGAGCGTTGGTGATGGTATGTGGCACACACGCCGCCGTCACCGCCGAGGCGCAGCATTACCAGGCCTACGCGCCCAAAGACTTGGGGCCGACGGGTACGGTCCTGAGTCTGCAGGCGGCCACCACCCATTTGGCGGCCAATGCTTACGTGCTACCCCAGGCGGAACTGGGACAGGTGTACACCCTGAGCGAGGCGTATCGCACCGCCTCGGGGAAAGATTTGCACACAACGCTGACCAACCTCTACCAACAGACACTGGCGGGGTGGCATCACAACGTCCGCAGTGTGGATGACAGCCACACGCCAGACACGCTGTACCGCTCCCGCCTGCAGTCCCTTCGCCGCCAACTCCCCGCCCTGGGGCTGCGCATCGAGCGCACCGCCGGCAGCATGGCGCTGACGCTGCATGGCCACACCTGGTCGTATCCTGCTCCGCTGCTCTTCTTCTAGCAGACACCGCCCAGCACCGGAGCGCTGCTGGTGCTGCATACGCCAGGACATCTGATGGGCGATCACATCCTAACCGATGCGGTAGGACGGACCTGGCTGACGGACTTCGCGGCAGCGGGGCCAGCGCCGTGGCCGTGAAACGCGGTGGGGCTGGAGGCCGAGCTGCGTTTTGAGCGGTATGGGTCGAGGGCCGCCGTGTCTCGCTGCGTGGCCAGAGTTATGACCTGCGGTGTTATCTCTACCAGCATGCGGACACACTCTGTACCCGGCGTGATATGGTGGAGCAGGTCTTACACCTGCCCTTTGACGACCTGGATGACAGCCAACGCCGCCGTCTGAATACGGCCATCAGCCGTTTACGCGAGCGCCTGGGGGACGTCCGCGTCAGCCACGGTATCTGCACACCGAGCCAGGAGGTGGCTACCGCTTGGTGCTACATGCCAGCCAGGCGTAGACAGCGCCGCGGGGCCATCATGGCACCGCCGGGATAGACAGCAGCGCCCTGATGGTATACAGTAGGGCACTGTAACGCCCTGCAGGGCGCACAGAGGGCCGTGTCATTATGCAACGTTCCCCCGTTGCTACATAGGAGACGTCTTATGCAATTTGGCCTACTCTACGAATGCCAGCGCCCGTACAAGGGCACGGACATTGACTGGAACAAGCTCTACAAAGAAACCCTGGCGCAATGCGAACTCGCGGACCAGGTGGGTTTTAACAACCTGTGGTTCGTCGAACACCACTTCCTGACTGGCTTCTCCGGCTCGCCCAGCCAGGACGCCATGTTTGGCGCCCTCAGCCGCATCACCAAGCAGATCCGCATTGGCTACGGCGTCTGCATCCTGCCCTATCATCACCCGGTGCGTGTTGCCGAGCGCGTCGCCTTGCTAGACCACCTCACCGATGGCCGCATGGAACTCGGCACGGGCCGCTCTAACGCCTACGAGCAGACGGGTATGGGCATTGACCCACGGGATACGCGCAGCATGTGGGAAGAGTCCATTAGCATGATCCCGAAGATCTGGACCTCCGAGGAGTTCGAGTGGAAAGGCCAGCACTGGAACGTGCCCAAACGGCGCGTGTTGCCCAAACCCTTACAAAAGCCGCATCCGAACTTGTACCTGGCCTGCACCTCCCCAGACAGCTTCCGGCTGGCGGCGCAGCGCGGTATTGGCGTGCTGTCCTCGACGTCGTACGCCGTCAACGTCCTAGCCGATCTCGTGAAGATCTACCGCGATGCCCTGAAGACCGCTGAGCCGGTCGGCGAACGCATCACCGACTTCTGGGGCAACAATGTGCACGCCTTCTGCGATGACGATGATCAGTACGCCAAGGATCTCGCGGCGCAGTCGATGAAGACCTTCTTTGGACCTGATAAGCCCTATATTCAGGGTCGCATCAACGCCTACGAAGAGCTGTTGGAAGCCTGGGGAGGTGTCCCCGAGCACCTGCAGGCCGACTTTGGCCGTTGGCTGCGGCAATCGGATGACGAACACAAGAAAATGGCCGAGGAAGTCGGCCTGTCGTTGGATTCCGGTCCGGGTGCAGCGCGAGCGGCCTTTGCCCAGCTCGATAGCACCACCCTGGCCAACCGGGGCGTGATCATTGCCGGGAACCCGGCGTCGTGCATCAAGACCTGCCAGATGTATGAAGAGATCGGCGTGGATCAAGTCATGCTGATTATGCAGACCGAGACCATCCCGCATGAGAAAGCCATGGGCTCGATTGAGAAGTTTGGCAAGGAAGTGATCCCCGCCTTCAAGAAGGCCAAGGTGGGAGCTGCGTAACACCTCTGAAGCCCTGTACCCACCCGGCGCGAGCCTCCTCAGGCTCACGCCGGGTGCCGGGTGGCGTGGCCTGTCACGGTGCGCTGTGGGCGTTTACGCCACTCGCACACACCATAGTGCCGTATGGTCCTGCGCGCCTGACATCACTCAAACGTCGAGGGCCGTCGGCAACCTCTGCACCATCTCCACAGGTGACGTGGGGGCTGCAGCGCACAGACGCCTGAGGCATGATTGCGCCTGACTCCGCCGTCTCCGCTCTCTGACGTATGGCTCGTGACGCTTACCGGCGATCACTGGGAAGGATTATCCTGGCGATGCTGGTGTGCTGCCGAGAAGACTGCTAACGTACGGCTCACGTCGGATACGCATACACGCTCCTGCGGCGTGACGTGCTCGGTCTGGAGACTGCCACGAAGGAAAGCATCCATGCAAGCTGAAGCATTCCGTGCCTTACAAGCACCACTCAAGCAGCACTACCGCGACCAACCGCAGGCGGCAATGATTACCCTTGCGGCAAGCGGCCATCTTGATGAGGGGATGGTCTGTACGGTCGCCACGGGGCAGGCTATCGTCCAGGCAGGTCTCCACCCCGCAACGGGTGGTGACGGCCTCGCCGCATGTTCAGGCGACATGCTCTTACAAGCCCTGGTCGCCTGTGCCGGAGTCACCTTACGTGCCGTCGCCACGGCTCTGGGGATCCCCGTGCAGGGCGGCACCGTGAGAGCAGAGGGAGATCTGGATTTCCGTGGGACATTGGGTGTGAGCCGCGAAGCGCCCGTGGGTTTTCGCGACATCCGTTTACGGTTCGACCTCGACACCGAGGCGACGCCTGAGCAATTGGCACAACTGTTACAATTGACCGAGCACTATTGCGTGGTCTACCAGACCTTGCGGAGTACGCCACCGGTCTCAGCTACCCTCCACACAGCTGGAACAATTTAGCCACCAAGCAACCAAGGAGAGCGACATCATGGCCTGGAAACGCGTGGTTACCGAAATGGGTATGGGGACGGATATTCGCGGCGGCGATTACACCAAAGCGGCTGTCCGCGCTCTGCGGGATGCCCTGTGGCACAATTCACTGAGTGTGGCACGCGCTTTGAACATGGACGTGGATTCGATGCGTGTTGAAGTCATTATTGGGGTTCCGCAGCCTGATGCGGTGGATAAGGCCCAAGTGCTCGCCGTCCTACCCCACGGTACGGGCGAGGTCCAGGTCGTCCATGGGGGGCTCGAGGTGTTATCAGACGACGGTGTGAATAAGACGATTATTGCCAACGCTGCGGCAGTGGTACGTCTCGACTTGCCCTGAAGGACGCGGCAGCAGGCAGATCTGCGGGACGAGGGGGACAGCCCGAGTGCTCTCGTCCCGCGCTACCCAAAGGCTCACTCAGCACCTGGGGAGGAGGTCCGGAGGAAGCGCGCGACGGCATGCAGAAGAATCTGCTCATCCAGAATAGGTTTGGTAATATACTCGTCAAACCCTGCTGCCAGGAAGGCTTCCCGATCCCCCGCCATCGCATGGGCCGTCAAGGCAATGACCGGCAGATGCCGTAACGTCGGGTTCTGCCGTAGACGTCGGAGCACCTCCGTGCCGTCCATCTCTGGTAAAGAGATGTCGAGCAGGACCAAATCAGGCGGATATTGCTGTAGACCTTGCAGGGCCTCTGGCCCGGTTTCATAAGCTGTCACGGCATAGACACCTTCTAGGATCGCCTGAAAAAGTAGCAAATTGTCGGGATTGTCTTCAACGATTGCTATTCTTCTCATACGTCTAATTGACTCCAGTGCATAGCTATGATCGGCACCACACGCGTAAACGCTGCTTCGATCTCCTGCAGCGGCTCGGCAATCGCGTCGTATTGCTGCGTCAGCGCCAAATGTTCAATGAGATCGGCCAGCTCTTGTATGCGGCTCATGCGCATATGGCCCGCCGTGGACTTGAGCAAATGTGCCGCACGGCTAATAACATCAAAATCGCCCTCTATAAAGCCAGTCCGAGCCAAAGCGAGGCGTTGAGGCGCATGCTCAAGAAAGAGCTCAAGCATGCGTTGCACTAAGATGGTCCCGCCGATCCTCTCCAGACTCACAAGGACGCTCTCGTCAAAATCGTGGGCGCTGCTCATCAGACTTTCCTCTCTGGCTTGCTACCTTGCACTGTTTCCCGCTGTCGATGGCAGGAAGGCCTCGCACCTACGCACGATGGTGACCGTCTTGTTGAGCAGGAGTGACGCCAGGCAGTCTTTCTGGCACCCTGCCCTCCGAGAGCATGTTCCATGGGCAACGTCTTTCCACACTTGCCATTATACTTTACCTACACACATCTGCTTAGGATCCATGCTCACACTGGGGCCGTGGGCGCTTGGTCACGGCACACCTCACCTCCCTGGGAGCGTGGCCATCCTGGCCGCTTCCCGAGCGGGCGTGACGCCGACTATCCACGCTACCGTGGCACCCTTTCGATGTGCAGATGCACGCCACGCGTGCTTTTGTGCGCAGCGTCGCTTGCTCAGGCCCCGCGGGATAGCGTATGCTGTGCGCGTGTATGCTCCGAGAGGTCACCATGGTGACCCCTACCGCGCAACCGTCCCCGGGGAAGGCACTGCATGCGTTATCGTCTTCTGGCGCTGGATGTGGATGGTACGCTCCTCGACCCCGCTGGTATCTTGCGCCCGGCGGTGCGGGACGCCGTGCTGGCGGTCCAGCACCGTGGCCTCCAGGTGGTCCTGTGTACGGGACGACGCTTCCGTACGGCTCGCCCACTTGCCCAGGCGCTCCAGCTCACAGGCCCTATTGTCGTACACAATGGGGCACTGGTCAAAGATCTGGCCTCAGGACAGACGCTGCACCACCAGTATGTCGCCGAGGAGGTGTATCATCAGGCTTTGGCGCTGTTACGGGGTCTGAGCCCACCGATGGCCTATGTGGATACTGTCCATGGACATATCGACATCGTGACCGAGAGACTTGAGCGGGCTCATCCCTTCCAGCGCATCTATCTTGCAGAGAATAGGGCACACTGCTGCGTCGTCGCAGACATGGCCCAGCCGCTGCCCTATGGCGTGTTCCTCATGGGTATCATGGCCGATGGCCCCAGTCTGCAGGCCCTGTATCCTCACGTCGCCGAGACCCTTGGAGCGCGTGCTCTGGTCCATTACCTCACGAATAAAAACTATCCAGGCTCTATCCTCGAAGTCCTTCCGGCCGGGGTGTCCAAGTGGCAGGCCCTGCATCAGCTGGCGCAGCACGCCGGTATCCCCCCGGAAGCCATCGTCGCTGTGGGGGATGATCGGAACGACATCGAAATGATCCGCCACGCCGGTCTGGGGATTGCCATGGGCAACGCGCCCGACGTGGTGCAAGCGGCTGCCGATGTCGTGACGAGCAGCAACGCCGAGGACGGCTTGGTAGACGCCCTGAGGTTGTGGTGATTTACGGTATTGGTGTGGATCTTGTAGACATCGCCCGCATGACGCAAGCTGTCACGCGTACGGGTACACGACTCATCGAGCGTCTGTATACGGAGACGGAGCAAGCCTACTGTCGGGCGCATCAGCCACCCTATGCGTGCTATGCGGCACGCTTTGCCGCCAAGGAAGCGTTTCTCAAAGCCCTGGGCACCGGCCTGCGCAAGTCGATGCGTTGGCGTGATATCGAAGTCTGCCGCGACGCCCTGGGCAAGCCGAGCCTCCGTCTCTACGGCGCACTCCAGGAGCTCTGCACCACGGCGGCGGTGCAACACATCCACCTGTCGCTGTCCCACAGTGCGACCTGTGCCATCGCACAGGTGATCCTTGAACGGTAAGACTGCTTGAGACCGAAGGAGGACCATGGAAGCCTGGCCCTTACCTACCACACCGATCGACACCGTCCCCTTTACCTTCGTGGATGTCGAAACGACCGGCTTGGATCCAACGACGGGAGACCGGGTGTGTGAGATCGCGCTGCTGCGCGTGCAGGGCACGCACGAACTGGCACGTTTTGAATCCCTGGTGCATCCGCAGCGCCCTATGGCGGCTGGCGCGCAGGCCATCCACGGCCTGACGGACGCCATGCTGGCCGATGCCCCGCCGTTTGCCACGCTCCTGCCCCAGATTACCCACGTGTTGCAGGGGGCTGTCCTGGTGGCGCATAATGCCCGCTTTGACGTCAACTTTTTGCGTCATGAGTGGCAATTAGCCGGGCAGACCTTCCCCTTTTATGCCGTCGCCGACACCCTGGCACTGGCGCAGGCACGCTATCGCTTCGCCCATAATAGCCTCAGCGCCATTGCCGGGGAATTCGGGGTCATTCCTACCGCCGCACACCGGGCCATGGCCGACGTAATGACCACCTGGCAGGTGTGGCAGCGCTTTGTCGCCGACCTGGGTACCGAAGGCCCTGTCACGCTGGCACACGTGCTCTATCCGAACAATCGGCGCTCAACCGAGGCGCTGCTGGAGCTGGTCACGATGCTGCAGGACGCCATTCCCACTGCCACCCCCCTCCACTTGCGCTATCAGCCAGACAAAACCCCGGCCACAGAGCGCGTGGTGCAACCGTTAGAGGTGTACTATGAGCGTGGCCATGGCTATCTCCGCGCCTTCTGCCATCTGCGCCAAGAGGAACGGCATTTCCGCCTCGACCGCATTGCCGCACTCACCGCGGTCACCGCGACGGCACCGTGAGCTGCTGCAGAGGGGCCTCGTGTCCAAGGGCGGAACGCCGTTCGGAGGCCTGGATATACTGCTCAACCCCCGTACTGCAGGTCGGGGCATGGCCCAGGGCACGCTGCCAGATCTCTTGACTCTCCATGCAGAGATAGAGCCCCGTGTCTGGGGCGTAGCGTCGTATCCAGGTGTGCATTTTGGCGTACATTTCCGTGCGCAGAGGCTTAAAATAGCGCATCTTGCCGTCAGCACCTGGCAGCAACTCCTCGTACATCAGGCGATTTTTGGGAAAGCGTGTGCGGACCACCTCTTGCAGCCCCGGAGTAAAGCGCAGACTCCCCATGCTCATATACGCCACATCAGCGGGCGCCAGGGCCGTAAACACCTGCGCCACAAAGGGTTCATAGTCCGCCTCCCAGCCAGGATAGTACAGCAGTGGATCGAAGTGCAGGCCAATCTTATACCCAGCGTCGCGGCAGCGTTGCGCCGCGTGCAGGCGTGCGGCCAGCGAGGCAGTTTTGTGTTCCTCGCGCTGCACCACCGCTTCCGGATTGATCGACCATGACACCATGACACGCCCCGCCGGATCGAGGTCCAGCAGGCCATCCACCACATCGCTCTTGGTCTTGAACTCAAACAGTACGTTGGGAAACTGGCGTACGAACGGCACTAGCAGACTGCCAAAGCCGGTCAGGGTATCGAGGGACAGACTGTCGCTAAACTCGCCTGAACCAATGCGCACGAGCTGCTGTGGATGGGCCAGCAGGTAGGTGCTGAGCTCCTCGAAGAGCTGTTCGACGTTGGCATAGATGGTCAGATAGGGTGCATTGACGTAGCTTTGCAGATAGCAGTAGGTGCAATCGTAATTACAGTTGTAGATGAGATCCACGATCATATACCCGCAGCACAAATGGCTGGCCGTGTTGCGACTGGAGGCACCGGGACAGGCGCGGAGGAAACGGCCTTTCTGCGCCGTGAGATAGAGCTGCCGCTTGGCAGAAGTCATCAACGCCGCCTGGTTGTCGGGTTCCGCCACCGGGGGCGGGCCGTCGATCACCGTGGTGGGCACGTCGGGGAGCTGGGCGCACAGGTGGGCGGTCAGTGGGCTGTTGAGCACCTGGCGATCAATCCACACCTGGCGTGGTCGCCAGGGCAGTGACGCTTGAATGGGGCTATTTGTTGCACGATACATCGTCATCCTTCGTGGTACTCCCTCGGCGCTGAAACATCCCAGCCTCTCACCTCCGGGTAGGGAAACGGTTCAATAGTATAGAGGAGCTGGACACGTGCGTCTATCACTGCCACCGACGCAGGCAAAAAGCGCTTGACATCGTCGACATATCCCTCTAGAGTGCTAGTCGTGCTAGTCGATAGTCTTTAAGAGACGGAAAACACGTGCATGATGCCTCAACAGATGGTGGGATTCATTGAGGAAGACCTCAAAAAGGTCGAGGGTGCCATTGCGCATCACCTGGAATCGCAGGTGGGATTTATCTCGGAAGTGGCGCGATACGTGTTGTCCAGTGGTGGCAAGCGCGTTCGACCCGTCCTGCTGATTTTATCGGCGCGGTTGTGTAATGATGGTGGGGAGCGCATGTATGACTTGAGCGCCGTGATCGAATTTATCCACACGGCGACGTTGTTGCATGATGACGTGATTGACAACGCGGCGTTACGTCGGGGCAATCCGACGGTGCATGCGCTCTGGGGAAACGAAATGGCCATCTTGATTGGGGATTATCTCTATTCCAAGGCCATGGCGCTGGCGCTGTCTGATAAAGATCACCTGGTCATGCAAACGGTTTCCAATGTCACCGTCGAAATGGCCCAGGGCCAGGTCATTGAGACGCTGAAATTGCGTGATCTCGCCATGAGCGAGGATGATTATTACCGTATCATTGACTTGAAAACGGCGTCGCTGTTTGCGGCCAGTTGTACGATTGGCGCCGTATTGGGTGGGTTGTCCCCCTCCCAGCGCGCGCAAGTCACGGCGTTTGGCCAGCATACTGGTATCGCCTTCCAGATGGCTGACGATATTTTAGACTTTGTGGCTCCAGAAGCGCAGCTCGGCAAGCCGGTACATAATGATCTCAAAGAGGGTAAAATTACCCTTCCCCTCATTATGGCCATGCAGCATGCCAGTGCCCAGGAGGCGCAGATGGTCGTGGAGTATTTCCACAAGAAAGACAGCACCGAAGCTGATGTCCAGCCCATCTTAGCGCTGCTGCACAAATACGATACGTTGCAATGCGCCATGGCCAAGGCCCACGAACATGTCCTCAAAGCCCAACAATGCCTGGAGGGTTTTGCCCCATCGCCCGCCTTAGACGCCTTACACGCGCTGGCAGACTATGTTGTGGCGCGTGATGTGTAACCGCTGGCCTCTCTCGCACATCTTATGACGCTTCCCGATACCGCCCTGCCTCTCGCTCCCACTGCGTTGATTTTAGCCTCGGCGTCGCCACGACGGTTGGCATTACTGCGTCAGTTAGAGACCCCGTTCAGCGTTATTCCCGCCCACATCGATGAAAGCGTGCGTCCTGGTGAAATGTCCTGGGTCTATGCGCGACGTGTCGCCTATGCCAAAGCGCAACCCATCGCCCACCAGCACCCAACGGCGTTAGTCTTAGCGGCTGATTCTATTGTGGTCTTGGACCAGCAGATTCTCGGCAAACCCCGCGATAGTGCAGAGGCACAGCACATGCTGACCCAGCTCAGCGGTCGCGTGCATCACGTCATGACGGCGCTGGCAATTCTCCACGGCGCACGGCGTGTGGTCTGCCTGGAGACGGTCAGCACGGTGGTACGCTTTCGGCCCCTGACCCCTGCGGCGATCAACGCCTATATTGCCACGGGAGAGCCCATGGATAAAGCCGGGGCGTATGCTATTCAAGGCGCCGGAAGGGCCTTTGTGGCGTCTTGGGACGGGTGCTACACCAATGTGGTGGGCTTGCCACTGCGGCGCACCGCCGCACTGTTACAGGCCTTGGGTTGGACGGTCATGCACGTACCGGAGCGTATTGCGCAAAGTGCATCGTAAACGTGCCCCGCCCCTGACTGGCGGAACGTAAATCGGTCGTATAGCCAAAAGTCGCCGCAAGCGGCACCAGCGCCGCAATCACTTGTAAGCGTCCCCGCATCTCAATGTGCTCGATGAGCCCGTGCCGACTCTGCAAACCCCCAATGATACTCCCGGTAAACTCCTCCGGTGTGACCACTTCGAGATGCATCACCGGTTCGAGCAACACCGGCTGGGCCGCTTCCAGGGCTCGACGGAACGCCTGCCCGCCCACGATGCGGAAGGCGAGGGGTGTCCCCTCATCCTGGCGTAACGTTGCACCACACAGAGCAATATGCACATCAACTACCGGATATCCCTGGACCACGCCGGATGAGGCGGCATCGAGTATCCCTTGATGCACGGCCTCGACCATCTCGGGGGGAAGCTCTTCCGTCGCGGGCAAGCTATTGGCAAACGACAGGCCAGTCCCCTGCGCGTTTGGACGCACTGCTAAACGTACACTGGCATACTGCGCCTTGCCGGCAATCTCCCGGGCGAAGGTGTCGACAACGTCCGCCTGCCCCAGAATCGTTTCGCGATAGATGACCTGCGGCTTGCCCACGCGCACCTGGGCGTTGAACTCATCGAACAGGCGGCGCACCACCACTTCGAGGTGCAGCTCACCCATGCCGGACAGCATGGTCTGCCCCATTTCCTCATTATAAGCGACCTGCAGCGTTGGGTCTTCCGCCGCCAATTTTTCCAGTGCCGACTGCAGTTTCTCTTGTTCGGCCATGGTCGGTGGTTCAATCGCCAACGTCAGCACCGGGATAGGTGAGGTAATGGCCTCGAGCCGTATGGGATTGGCCACCTCGCACAGCGTATCTCCCGTCACCGCGTCTTTGAGGCCCGTGACCGCGACTATCTCCCCAGCAGTGCTACGGTCGAGCCGCTCGCGCTTGTTGGCGTGCATGCGCAACAAACGTGCCACGCGTTCCTGCGTCTTCGTCCGGCTGTTGTAGACCAGGGTGCCCGGCTCGAGACTGCCGGCATAGAGGCGCAGATAGGTCAGCCGTCGCCCTTGATCTTGGGCGATCTTAAAGGCCAGCGCCGTCAAGGGTTCTTGTGGACTGGGATGCCGTTCCACACTCGTCTCCGTGCGCGGGTCCATGCCCATCAGGGCGGGCACATCCAGCGGCGAGGGCAGATACCACAGCACCGCATCCAGGAGGGGTTGGATGCCCTTGTTACGCAGTCCTGAGCCCAGGAGCACCGGCACCCGCGTCCCTGCCAGCGTGACCTGACGCACCGCGGCGCGCAGCTCGTCTACCGTCAAAGACTCTCCAGCCAGGTAGCGTTCCAGCAGCGTATCGTCACAGTCCGCGATCGCCTCAATCAGTACCTCGCGCTGCGCCTGGGCTTCCTCTTCCAACTCCGCTGGAATAGGGCCAATCTCCGGGACCATCCCCAAATCATCCGCGTTCCAGACCATACTCTGCAGCGCGATCAGGTCAATGATGCCCCGGAAATGTTCCTCGGTCCCGATCGGTATTTGTAGCAGGACCGGCTGGGCGTCGAGCTTGTCGCGCATATCTTGCAGCACCCGCTGATAATCGGACCCGACGCGATCCATCTTGTTGATAAACGCCAGGCGTGGGACGTGATAGCGGTCTGCTTGGCGCCAGACGGATTCCGACTGCGGCTGGACCCCTTCCACGGCGGCAAAAATCGTCACGGCCCCATCCAGCACACGTAAGGAACGCTCGACCTCAATGGTAAAGTCCACATGCCCAGGGGTATCGATAATTGTAATCTGGTGCTGTTTCCATTCGCAGGTCGTTGCGGCCGCGGTAATCGTGATCCCGCGCTCGCGCTCTTGCGGCATCCAGTCCATGACGGATTCGCCGTCGTGCACCTCGCCTAGTTTATGCGTCAGGCCTGTGTAGTAGAGGATACGTTCGGTCACCGTCGTTTTGCCCGCATCAATATGCGCGATGATGCCGATGTTGCGCAAACGACGCATCGTGGTGAGTGCCCGTGATTCTGCCATACCTGCCCCCGGTTCTGCCGCTAGCCTGCCCATGCCTGTCTGTCGCGCGCATTATACCATAGCCTCACGGCGCTCAGCGCACTGTCCGAGTCCGTGTTGACCGTCTGGCGGAGCGGGACGCCAGGGCGCTCTCCGCTGCGGTGCCGTTTCTGGGAGCTGCTCGCCGCGACGTGCGCCGTCACGCACGTCCTGCCCCAGCATCCTGGATGTCTGTGGGTATAATCTCGTGGCGAGGCAAAGTTTGCAGGGGATATCGGTCGGGAATGTCCACGGCGGCTTGCTGGAACCCCGTCTGAGCCACAGTCAGAGACATGCACCGGGAGGAGGTGTCACATGCCAGAGCCATCGCACCACGAGCCCAGCCACACACACACGCAGGCTTTCTCTATTGGCATCCACGACGTGCGCACTGGCCCGCCCCACGAAGGCGCGCAGGGTGAAGGGTTGCTGCTCTGTACGGACCGGGGCGACATCCAGGCGATCCTCCATCAGGCCCCAGAGGCGCAGCACGGGGTGATCTGGGTATGTGGCGCGCGGGGAGGATTCGGCGGGCCAGGCCACGGTATCTATACCCGTCTCGCAGAAGGGCTACGTCGGGACCGGATTTCCTCCTTGCGGATAAACTACCGTCACCCCAACGTCCTGCCCGAATGTGCGCTGGATGTCATGGCCGGGGTCACCTACTTACAGCATTGCCACGCTCAGCCAGTGATTCTTGTCGGTCACTCGTTTGGCGGCGCCGTCGTCATTGCCGCTGGCGTCTTGCATGATCGCGTGGCCGGTGTCGTGGCGTTAGCGCCGCAGACGTATGGCGCGCACCTGGCGGGGCAGCTGGCGCCGCGGCCGCTGCTGGTGGTGCACGGCAAAGCCGACACCAGACTCCCCTACACCTGCGGGGTGCAGATCTATGACTGGGCGCAGGAGCCGAAACAACTCGTCCTGTACGAGGATGCCGAGCACCGTCTGGACGAATGCGCCACAGCCCTGGAACAGCTCTTAACGCAGTGGATTCCAGCCACTTTCCGCTCTGCAGGAACACCCTGAATGATGTGCCGTACGACCGGCCTTGGTCCCAGGCATACCGCCGCGTGGCGCATCATGCTGCGCACGCCCCAACCAGCAGGGGCACGCGTTGACCATCCGCTGGCATGTGACGGGTACATGCTTTACAATGCCCGGCAGGCGCCATGAACTTACCAGGAGAGGAGCACAATGATGACGACATACGTGTATGCTGGCGCGGCCGATTGGGGTGGGAAGGATCCCGCGAAATGTAACCGGGGGCTGTATCGACTGGCAACGGACACGGGCACTTGGACCAGCCTCGAACAAGGCTTGCCCGCACAAGTCGAAGTGCGCTACCTGACCCAGCATCCCACGCAGCCCGGCGTGGTGTTTGCTGGTACCCAGGCTGGCCCCTATCGCAGCACGGATGCCGGCGATACCTGGCAGCCAATGAACTTCCCGAACGATGAACCCGTGGTCTGGTCGCTCGAAATCCATCCGGCGGATGCGCGCATCATGTACGCCGGCACCCAGGATATGGCCGTCTATCGCAGTGAGGATAGCGGTGGCCACTGGCGTCGGCTCACGGTGCCCAATCCCGACGGTTTATGCGTCATGGGCTTCCCCACGCGCATGATCCGCCTGGCGATTGACCCGACCAATCCTGACGAACTCTATGCTGGCGTCGAGGTGGGCGGTCTGATCCGCAGCCTGGATGGCGGCGCCACCTGGACGGATTGCAATGCGCCGCTGTTACAACTCGGCACGCAAGAACGCTTCGTCCAGCGGCATGGCAGCCGCCGGGCCAGTGAAGGCATGATGGATACGCATGCCTTAGCCATCAGCGCAGCCCAGCCAGGGACGGTGTTTCTGGCCAACCGCCTGGGCCTCTTTCGCAGCGACGACCGCGGGGAACACTGGGAAGATATGGACATTGGGCGTTTTTCACCGCTGACGTACGCGCGCGATGTCAAAGTCTTCCCCCACGACGCGCACACTCTGCTGGGCGCGTTCAGCATTGCCGCAGTCAGCGATGCCGGCTCGCTGTATCGTAGCACCGATCTGGGGGCCACCTGGACACGCTTCGACCATGACGTGAGCATTGATAGCACCTTGATGATTATTGCCGCCAGCGCGCAGTCGCCTGAGCGCGTGTTCTGTGCCGCCCGCCGTGGGCAGGTGTTTGGCACCGAGGACGGTGGCCAGCACTGGCAGGCGTACCCGCTGCCAGCTGGGGTTGAAGGCATTTATGCCCTGAGCTGTGTTTAGCCCTTGTCAGGCGTAGCCTAGTGTCTCACCCGACCTCCGTTGCGTCGTTCTCCTGGGAGCGCCACGCTCCAGCGTGGCTTCCGGAGCCGGGCTGGAGCCCGGCGCTCCCAGGGGGTAGCTCTCAACATAGCTCGGTTGAGGCACTAGGTCCGCAGCGCAGGGGCGACTGGCAGTCGCTCCTGCCTGGAGAGGCTCTACATACCTTGTAACATCCTATACATCGCAAACCACGCGCTTGGGAGGTCGCCTCGTCACCATGAGCAATCCCGCCTTCACATTCGATCACATTCACATCATCAGCCAGAGCCCGCAGGACTCTGCTAACTGGTACGTGCAGATGTTTGGCGCCGAAATCGTCGCTAGTAAGTTGACGTCCTCCCCGCCCTACAGGACGGGGATTCCCTTGATTGGCGTACCACGTCCGGTACGGAGAATGTTGCGTGCCGCGTTGACATCCCGCTCATGCGAGACGCCACAGACAGCACAGCACCACTTTCTTACCTCCAGGCCACCTAGTCCACTCGGGCCAGAGCGTGCGCCGCAGTCCGAGCCAGTAACCGTGGAGAACTTTTCGTTGCCGTCAACACAGACCCCAGCAAGCCTGATGGCTTTGTAGTGCAATTGGTGTCTGACAATGCCCCACGAGGCATCATAGGTTGACGTGGTCAATGATGTTTTGGCGAGCTTCGTACTGGAGACATCCCCAATGACGATCAGCTTCGCCCGACGCGCAATGGCCGTCATGACCTGGTGTGCCCCGTCTTGCCGCACATGGGCAATACGGGCATACATGGCTTTGACGCGCTGCTTCTTGTGCGCTCGCTGAGCCATAGCGAGGGCTGCGGCATGCTTCCGGGTGAGGTTGGCGCGCGCGTATTGCACACCATCGGAGCAGGTGAGCTGATAGGTCAACCCCAGGTCCATGCCAAGGTCCAGCGTGCCAACGGGCTCCGCAGCGTCAGCGCCCTCACACTGCACGTTGACGTCCCAGCGCCCCTGCGCGTCCTGACTGAAGCTGCCCGTCTTCACCACGCCTGCGATAGGACGCGAGAGCCACAGGCGGAACCGATGCCCACAGTAGGTCACGGTGTCGCCGTGCAGACGGATGTACGCGGCCTTGCAGGGAATCCACCCGAGCGAGCGCGTGCGGCTGCGCCACTTCAACTTGCTCTTCTTGCACGGTGTGCGGCGCGTGACATATTCGGTACAGACTTGCTGCATGGTGTCGGCAGACAGGCGCAAGTCTTTCGAGGTACCAGCGGTCAGCTTGTGCAGAGCGTAGGCCGTGAGAAAGGTCTTGGCACGGCGCAAGGCCAACAGGCTGACGGCATTACAGTAGTTCCAGACGTCGTTGATCGCTCCGGCCCTCTGCCGCAGGTGCGTCCCGGAGGTCGCGTCTTTGAGGCGGTAGCGATACGTCAGGGTGGACACTCTTGGACGCCTTTGCGCTGGGCGTGCTCACGCAGAATGATTGCGAGGACCGCAGTCATGGACATACCTGACGGCGTGGCCAGCGCTCGCACGAGGCGCTTGGCTTCTCCCGTCAGACGCATGCTGCTTGCTTGTTGGGTTTCCATGAGGCAACTCTACACGATCTTGCGTCACCAGACAACCCTGTTGCTCCTATGGAGCAAGCGGCCTTTCCTCTCCGGCCTAAACGCCGAAGCCCCCAGGCCGCAAAATCTTGGTGGAGACCTGGAATCGCTTTTGCGCCACGGGGCACGACACCGATTTCCAGGCTGAGCCCGACACCATGGGCGCGGTATGCCAGCCGCCCTACTTTGCGATACCCCTGTATCCGGGTGGCCCCAACACCAAAGGCGGCCTGCGTGCCAATGCGCGGCGCGAAGTGCTCGACTGGGATGACACACCCATCCCACGGCTCTACGCCGCCGGGGAAATTTGTTCGGTGTTTCAGTTCGTGTACCAGGGTGGGGGCAATCTCGCCGAGTGCATCGTGTTTGGGCGCATTGCCGGTCTGAACGCTGCCGCGGAAGTGCCACGTGTCATGGCGCAAGATTCCACTGCTACTTAAATCAGGATGGCACGGGCGCGCCGGCCTCTCGCCCTCCCACAGCAAGGCGCGGCAAAGCCTTCCAGGCAGAACAATGCTATGAGTAGGCAGTTCCCGATCCATACGCGTCTCCCCTAGGCGGTACCCTGCATGCCCGGGGGGAGACGCGTCCACCGGGCGTGCAAGGTGGTAACACGCGTGCCACCCACTGGCGACATGGTGTCCATCGTGAGGTACCGAGTATCTACCGGGGGCATCATGCTGCCTTCCGTGCGCCACGTGGTTCGCCGCATGGCTCCGTGACACTGCGCCCAGTCCTCCCGCCATACGTTCCAGGCCGCGCAGCGTTGCCAGGCCTTCTGCCCGACCGTGCCCAGAGCCCACGACCTCGCGCTCCCTGAGATTGACATACACTGACTCACATCTTATACTAAAAATACACTCAGCTTTTCTGCGCTCTCTAGGGGTATGACCACGACCACACGACCACTCCTCAAGACGCACACCATCCCCACAGGGTGCGTCTCTGTGTGGGCAGAAGGAATTGTATGCCAAAGAAGGACTATTACAACGTCCTGGGTGTGCGGCGTGATGCCTCAGACAAGGATATTAAACAGACGTATCGCCGTCTGGCCCGTCAGTATCATCCAGACGTCAATCCTGGCGATGCAGCGGCAGAACAGCACTTCAAAGAAATCTCGGAGGCCTACGGGATCTTAAGCCATCCAGAGAGCCGCAAGAAGTATGACCGTTTTGGCCATCAAGCATTCGCCACCGGGTTTGATCCGACGTTTGCTGGAGGGGATTTTAGCGGCGAGGTACCCAACTTCAAGGATTTCTTTGGGAACCGGGTGCCATTCGAGGGCCTGGGCTCCATGTTTGACGAGTTCTTAGGCGGCAGCCGACACCGCACGTCGCACGCACCCGTGGCCGGGGCAGATATCGAGCAGACCGTCGAAGTGAGCTTTGAGGAAGCGGTACGGGGCACCACCACGCAGGTACAGGTTATCCGGCGTGATGGGAGCAGCGAACGCCTTCAGGTCCACATTCCGCCTGGGCTAGACAACGGCTCGAAAGTGCGGGTGGCAGGCAAAGGCGAACCGGGCCAGTACCATGGCGCTGCGGGGCATGTCTATATTGTCCTGCATGTGCGGCCCCATGCCTATTTTAGCCGGCAAGGACACGATATCTTGTCCGACGTGCCTGTCACGCTCACAGAAGTGCTCCTGGGGGCGAAGATTGACGTCCCCACTATTGATGGCCACGCGACTATGACCTTGCCCGCCGGCACACAAAATGGCCGACGCTTTCGCTTACGTGGGAAGGGCGTGCCAAGCCTGCACGGGGGGGTGCGTGGTGATCACTATGTCACCGTCAAGGTGGTATTGCCTGAAGCGCTGGATGACCGGTCGCGGGAGCTCTTACAAGAGTTTGCGGAGCGTAACCCGCTCCAGCCGCGTGCCCATATGAGGTAGGACAGCCATGCCAGCTCAACAGGGCAAGGAGTACTTTACGATTAGCGTGGTGTCCAGTATGTTTAGTATACATCCACAGACACTACGACTCTATGAGCGTGAGGGGTTATTACATCCCGACCGTTCGGCGGGGAACACCCGCCTCTACTCCCGCCAGGATATTGAACACCTGAGCACGATTCTCAATCTGACTCGCGAGATGGGCGTTAATCTCGCTGGGGTCACGATTATCATGGATCTCCTCCACAAGCTGCGCCATGTGCAGGAGGAAAAACAGGCCTTGTTAGCTGTACGCGAAGCCATGGCCTCGCCACCGCGTCACATGACCTCAGCTTAACACAACCAATACACCTCAAGATACACTGCAAACCCACAGAGTCTAAGGCGACCAGACGGGGATATACATCATGACCAAACGGGATTACTATGAGATTTTAGGCGTCTCACGGAGTGCGAGTGAGGACGAAATCAAGAAGAATTATCGGAAGCTGGCGCTGCAATACCATCCAGACCGCAATCCTAATAACCCGGACGCGGAGGAAAAATTCAAAGAGGCGTCGGAAGCCTATGAGGTGCTCCACGACACCGAGAAACGCGAGATCTACAACCGCTATGGCCACGATGGGCTGCAGAACAGTGGTTTTAAGGGCTTTAGCGGTTTTGAGGACGTCTTTAGTAATCTCGGCAACATCGGCGGCATCTTTGATGAGCTGCTGGGACGTGGGGGGAGTCGCGGTGGGGGGCGCAGCGGTGGACGGGCCGGGTCTGACTTGCGCTACGATGTGCAACTGACATTTGAAGAAGCCGTGTTCGGGACGGAAAAAGTGTTGGAATTTGACAAGTTAGAAACGTGCATCCACTGTTCTGGGAAGCGGACGGCACCCGGCACGCGGCCCGTGCCCTGTAATACCTGTGGTGGTCTGGGGCAAGTCGAGCGGCGGCAAGGCTTTTTTGCCGTGCGTACGCCATGTCCTACCTGTCGTGGCGAGGGTGTCCGCATCACGGACCCCTGTACGGAATGTCGGGGTGTGGGGGTGGTGCAAGCGCCGAAAAAGCTCTCGGTCAAAATCCCTGCCGGCGTGGATGATGGGGCCCGTTTACGCTTAAGTGGCGAAGGCGAAGAAGGCCGCGGGGGAGCCCCAGCTGGGGATCTCTACGTCATGATCCGTGTATCACAGCATGAATTCTTCGAGCGCGATGGTACAGAAATTCATTGTCAGATCCCCATTTCGTTTCCGCAGGCGGCCCTCGGGACGGAGATCGACGTACCATCGTTGCACGGGAACCAGACGCTGACCATCCCACGCGGTACCCAAACTGGGGAAACGCTCACCCTGCGCGGCTGCGGTGTGCCGTCCTTACGCGGCGAAGGGCGGGGTAATCAGGTGGTACACATCGTGGTCAAAACCCCGACGTATTTGACCGAACGCCAGGAAGAGTTACTCCGCGAACTGGCGACACTCAACGAGGAACAGACGAAAACCAAAAAACGTTGGCCCTGGCAAAAAGGCAACGGCTAGAAAGTTATATGGTAGCAGCCTGAATCCACAAATCCGCGCCAAACCAAACACTTATTGCTGGTTATGGGAAAATATGCTACATCCTTACCTTATGATGTGTGCATTATTTGCATAGAACCATGATGTGACCGGGAGGCCACATGAGGAAGGTCGAGATTGTCAATCGCATTGCGGAAGAGACGGGCTTGACCAAAGTGAAAGCCGAAGAGGCTGTTGATAGCATCCTCGAAGAGGTCAAGGAAGTTTTGCAGCAGGGCGAATCGGTGATTCTACGCCGCTTCGGTTCGTTTCAGGTGCGTGAAAAGCGCGCCCGCCTTGGGAGGAACCCCAAAACGGGTGAAGAGGCAGGGATCCCGGCCCGTCGGGTGGTACGTTTTAAGTCCGGCAAGTATTTTAAGGCGGCGGTCGATGGGGAGGTGAGCGATGATGACGATGACGAGTAGCCGCGCTACTGGATGAGCATGGCATCGCCATAGCTGTAGAAACGGTAGCCCGCAGCAATCGCGGTGTGATAGGCTTCCAGCATCAACTCACGTCCGGCAAAGGCGCACACCAGTAGGAACAGCGTGGAACCCGGGAGATGGAAATTCGTCACCAGGGCATTGACCACCTGGAAGCGATACCCCGGATAAATAAACAGATTTGACCAGCCGCTGCACGCCATGATCTCTGTCTGCTGTTGGCCAAGCGTTTCCAGGGTGCGGGTGGCCGTTGTGCCCACGGCCACCACGCGCTGCCCGGCGGCTCGCCCGGCGGCAATGGTGGCGGCGGCTGATGCCGTCACACGATAGAACTCATGCGGCATCTGATGCTGCTCTACCATCCCCGTGCGGATGGGCTGAAACGTGCCCCAGCCCACATGTAAGGTGATGGCGGCGCGCTGGATGCCTTGCTGGGCCAATTGGTCTAAGAGTGCAGGCGTGAAGTGCAAACCTGCCGTTGGCGCAGCCACGGCCCCCGGATGACTGGCATACACGGTTTGGTAGCGTTGTAGGTCAGCCGTATGATGCGCGACGCTAGCGTCGCGTTTAATGTAGGGTGGCAGCGGCACTTCACCACACTGCTCCAACACGCTATACACGTCGGCGGGCGTAAACGCTAGGACCATGGTGCCGCCTGGGCGTCGTTCCAGGATTTCTGCCTGCAGGACGCCATGGCCAAACGCCAGGACCATGCCGCGGCGCACTTTGGCCGCGGGTTTGAGCAGCACGTCCCACACCCCGGTCTGCACTTCATGCAACAGCAGCACCTCCACTTTGCCCCCAGTGCCCACTTTATGGCCGTGCAGACGGGCCGGAATGACTTTGGTGTCATTGACCACCAGGACATCCCCCGCCTGCATATAGGCCCCCAGATTGGCAAACCGATCATGGGTGATGCGCCGCTGGGCCCGATCGACCACCATGAGCCGGGACTGATCACGGCAGGCTGCGGGGTGCTGGGCAATGAGTGCCGCGGGCAGGGTAAAGGTAAAATCGTCGAGTTGCATGGTTGGTCTCGGTTGGGATGGTTCGTGGATACGGCCGCCGACTTGCGTCATCCGTTGGGGCAGTGTAGCATCGCACCACAGCTGCTCTCAAGGTGAGAGCTTCCGGTCCACAATGGCGACATAGGGCACACGAGGGACACCATGGCAAGCACGGCTCCAGACTCTGCCCCCGCTCTTCCAGTTCCCCAGCTGCCGCTGGGGGAAGCGTTCGTGCTGCTCCAGACCACGGTCGAGCGCTTACGCTCTGACCAGGGCTGCCCGTGGGACCGTCAACAGACGCCCGCCAGTCTCATCCCCTACCTGCTGGAAGAAGTCTACGAGGTCATTGAAAGTATTGAGGCCAACGATTCCCAGGGGCTCAAAGAGGAACTCGGCGACCTGCTCCTGCATATCGTCTTTCAAAGCCGTATCGCCGAGGAACAGCGCCAGTTTACGCTGGCCGAGAGCATCCAGGCCGTGGTGGCCAAACTCATCCGACGCCATCCGCATGTGTTTGGCGATGTCCTGCTCCAAGATACGACGGCCATCCGCCAGCGCTGGGAAACGGCCAAGCAACGCGAAAAAGGGCGGGCCTCGCTCCTGGACGGCGTCCCACGCACGCTCCCGGCGCTCACACGGGCGCGGCGTATGCAGGAAAAAGCCGCCTCGGTCGGCTTTGATTGGCCAGACATTGCTCCCGTGTGGGCGAAGGTCGAGGAAGAGCTCGGAGAGCTGCGCGACGCCCAAGCCGCGGCTGATCCAGAGGCGATAGCGGAGGAGTTTGGCGATGTGTTGTTTAGCCTGGTTAACCTGGGGCGCTTTTTGCACCTGAGTGCCGAGGACACCCTGCGCCAGGCCATTGCCAAGTTTGAAACGCGCTTTCGCGGCATTGAGCAGGAACTGGCGCGCCGTGGGCGGCGGCTGGAAGAGGCCAGCCTGGAAGAAATGGATGCCATCTGGAACCATCTACGCCAGCAAGACCACGCCAAGCGCCTACCCCTGTAGGGACGCTTGCCTGGTCGCCCCTCCGACGTGAGCTGACCGACAAGGAGCGGTGCAAAGTCTCGTCCTGGGAGACGGTGGCAGCAGCCCGACGTCTCCCAGGACGCCCAGAGGGCAGCGTCGTGCGCGTGCGCCTACGGCAGGACGTCGCCATGGATAACCACCCGTGCTTCCGGCTCCCAAAGCTGCAAGTGGGCTTCGAGCTTGGCGGCATCCTGCTGCTGGTAATTGTGGGGAAGCGGTCCATCCCAGTCAGGCTGTCGCGAATCCGCTACCGCCTCGCCATAGGCATTCCGTGTCTCAATATACCAACCGCCTGGCCTGCCCTCTTGTTCATGCCAGAACATGTGCATACTACTGATACTTCTACGCTCTGCCATATGGCCCCCTCTCTCTACCCCTGCGTCCTCGCCTACCGCCCCTGTAGGCCTCTGGGAACACGCCACAGGGCGTACGGTGCGCGCTGGCAGGGCTTCCCGGACTCTCTACGCTTGGCGGGCAATGAACAAGGCTTCCGTGAGATCGAAGTATTCCTTCCCCGCCTCAAGGCGCGGGTTGAGCCGTTCGCGCGGCAGCGGTGGCGCGTCCAGTAACAGCCGGCGTACTTCAGCGACGGCAGTCTCGCTGATGCCCATGCGTGTGGCCCAGGAGACAAATTCCATGGGTTTTGGCGTGACTTCTTCATAGGCAATGGCTAACCCTGCCTGGGCAAAGAACTGCCGCCACTGGGATAGGGGATAGGCCCAGTGATGCGAGGGATCGCGCAGGATTTCCCAGGCGTTGATATAGGCGCAGGCTTCGGCATCCTCGGGGGTGATGTTATCCACCACGGCGACGCAGCCATCATCGCGGCACACGCGGGCCATTTCGCGTAGCGCGCGGGCCACATCTGGGAAATGGTGCGGGGCGACACGGCAGGTCACCACGTCAAAGCTTTGGCTAGCAAAGGGCAGGTGCTCGCTGTCGCCCTGGAAAAACCCGACGTTGGGGATGGCGCGTTTCTGGGCGAGGCCACACGCTTCCGCCAGCATGGCGGGGGTCAGATCAAGACCAATGACGTGCCGCACATGCGGGGCAAAGGACAACGCGTTATGGCCCGTGCCGGTGGCGACATCGAGGACGAGTTCGTGTCCACGCGGCGCCACCTGCGTGACGAGGCGTTCGAGGCTTGGGCCCTGGGCGTGGACTGTGCTGGTGGTGTAGGCCTGCGCATGGGCCCCGTACATGGCCTGGACCTGGGCTTTTTTATCGACGGTGGTCATGATGTCCTCCCTGAAGAGCTGCTGTAGCAGACCTTAGAGCCCATCCCACGAGGGGCGACCGCCCGGGCACCCCTGCGCTGTGCACGGGCGCATCGGGCCGGCGGACGGGCCTTGACAGGGCCTACTAGGATAGGTTTCTAGGCTTGACGTTGCGGTAGGAAATACCCCAGTAACAGCGCATTTAAGTGGATTAATAGGAGTTTGTTCCACGCGAGCGAGGCGTCGAACGCCTCCTGCAGATCGCTCAATTCCGCCTGGAACAGGCGCGCAAAGGTGGTCTGGGCCAGGCTCATGGTCGCGACCATAAACTGCGGTGGCACGGTGCCTCCAGGCCCCGTGGCGCGATGGCTGTGCGACAGAGCCACACCGAGGAGGTAATAGACAAAGTCGTGCGTCATAGACACTTCGGCAGTTTCACGCAGCCAGCGTCCCAGGCTGTGCTTCCGTCGATCCAGGCGTTGCTGATCCGGTGTGCCGTCGTCTCTGAGAAAGAAACGCGCCGTGGTGGGAAATTTGAGAAAGTGCTCGTAGAGGGCGCTGGTAATATCCCGTTCGTGGCGCAGAATGACCGGCGCCGTGCGGCGGATGGTCGCCACGTCCGTCTCATCAAGCCCGCTAAACTCCATGAGCTCGCGGATAAAGCCCTGCATGTCAGCACCTGGATGATAGCGCGTTTCGCTACTCATACATCCTCTCTTTAGCGTATCGTACCATGGCAGCCCGCAGATAATGCCCGACTGTACGAGAGAGCTACCACATCCGTCAAGAGGTTTCCACACGCGTCCGCCATACGAAGCGGAACCAGCATGTGGCGGGTCGCCTGGATCAGTCCCGGAGAAACGCCGCCACCGTGGCGTTGAAGTCCGCCGCATTATCCGCATTGACCGTATGCGCCGCCCGTGCAATGTCCACCAAACGCCCCTGTGGCAAGGCGTGGATCATCTTCTGCGCCACCTCTGGGGTGAGGAGCGGGCTCTGCTCGCCCCGGATGAGGAGCGTCGGACATGCAATGCGCTGTAACACCGTGTAGAGATCCGCTCGGAGACTGCGCTGGCGCTGGCGCCAGGTGAGCAAGTTGATGTCCCAACGCCAGCGCCACTTGCCGTCGGCGTCGCGGTACAGGTTGTGGTAATTGGCGTGGCGCAATTCAGCTTCTGGGGTGAGCGGATATTGCTGGAGCCCCTGAGCCACCACGGCCTCAAACGTCTCAAACATTTCTGGCTGTGGGGGGACGTCAGACGTTGGTGGCGGCGTGAGTCGGGCCAGCATGGCCGCTGGGAACTCGGCGGCGGTATCGACGATCACGACTTTGCGCACCAGCTCGGGATGCGCCGCTGCGACCATGGCGGCGTGCCGTCCACCCATAGAGTGCCCAATGATCACGGTAGGCTCGATATGCAGCGCCGTAATATACGCCGCGATGTCCCGGACATGGGTCTCAGGGGCGTAGTCACCATCTGGCGCCCAGAAGGTATCGCCATGGCCGCGCTGGTCTAAAGCCAGCACATGGTAGGTGTCGGCCATCGCCTGACTGAACGTATCCCACGTGTGGGCATTGCTCTGGAAGCCATGCAGGAGGAGGAGCGTGGGGTGTCCTGCGTTGCCCCACTCGACATAGTGCATGGGGAAGCCATGGATGGTCACACATTTATCCTGTCCAAAAGCCGATGGGGGCATACGCCAACTCCTTGCAAGGGTGGGGGACATGCTGGGGCGACTCGCGCTGCGGAGCCTGTCCGCCTTGCCCAACGCGAACCATGGGCTGGAGGCGGGCTCCGCACTGTCTATGGCGCGGGAGAAGTTCTACGCCGTCCGTGCCGGCCACACCGGTTCATGGTAGCCGAGTGGCACCGAGGGCCTTGCCCAGCGCGGCGGCGTTTCGGAGAGGCGTACCACTGGCCTGAGATGGCGCAGCCGACCCATCGGCGTGTCGCTGATCATGGACCAGTGCTCCAGCTCCGCCAAAGTAAATTCCTGCGACACATCCTTGAGGGCCGCTTCCGGCACCTGGCCACGACTGACGAGCCAGCGCCCGACCTGGGCTAGCGAGATGCGCACCAGCCAGCTGCCGCCCTCGCGCACGCGGCGTCCCAGGGCCACGGTGGCACCAAAGGCCATCAGATAACCCGTCAAATAATCAATCGCCGATACTGGATAAAACTGCGGACCGGGCTGGGCACCAGGGAACAGTTCCCCCTGGCGGTTGGTGATGCCGCTCACCGTCTGCACCACCGTGTCAAAACCACGGCGCGAGGCCCAGGGGCCAACATGGCTGAAGGCGCAGAGCGAGACAAACACCAGGCCGGGCCGTAATTGCGCCAGGGCCTCGGGTGAGAGCCCACGCGACCCCAATGTGCCCGGGCGGTAGCCTTGCGAGAAGACGTCAGCCTCGCGCACCAGGCCTCGCAGAATCTCGACGTCTTTTGACTCACGCAGATCCAAATGGGTCGAGAGCTTGCCATGGCCGGTATCGTATTCCTGGTAACCGATATTGGGCAAATGCGCCCCGGTGATTTTTAACACATCGGCACCGTGCTCAGCCAAAGTGCGGGCACAGGTCGGCCCGGCGAGCACCCGCGTTAAGTCCAGCACCCGCACGCCTGACAAGGGCCGGTCGCCGTCCGGGAGTTTTTCCGGCGGGCTATCGCCGATCTTGATGATTTCCATCAGCGGCAGTGAGGCAAGAGCTATGGCCTGCGGGTGCTGGGCCCATTCCTCCATGGTGCGCACCATGCCCCCAGCGCCCTTGGCGGCGATGATCGCCTCTTCCAGCTCCAAGGCGTCCCACTGCGCCACCGCTTTCCGTACCGCCTCGCGATCTTCCTCAACGCCAAGCACACGCAGAGCCGCGGCGCGATGATTGGGGAAATTGCAATGCAGATAGCTCCAGCGCCCGTTCTTGGCTGGATAGACCCCCATGACGGTATTGCGCTCGGTGGACACGTGCGCCCCGTCGAGGTGCATGTACTTGCCGCTGCGCAACGAGGCCGTGGCCTGGCGGGTATCGACCGCGACGTCCTGCTGCCGCCCGGTGCGCAAGGTCCAGAGATCGGCCACCGCCAGGCCGACCGCTGCCAGGGCCGCGGCGCTCGTCTCGCCAATGCGGAAGGGTGTCGGCACAATAGGATCGCTGACGTTGGTGATGTCCACCGCACTGGCGCGCTCCTCGGGCCAGCCGGCGATGGGCAATAGCGTGCGTAGGGCATCATTGGGCATGGTGGGGACTCCTCATCTCAACGCGCTGGCGCGCGGGGCTCTGGGTGGTGCCTGGGGTTTTGCCGCGTGAAGTATAGCAGACGAGGCTGGGTGCCGCTCTGACCCGTAGGGATTTTCCTGCATCCCACGCATGTTGTGAGGGCCTGCCCTTCTGGCAAAGGCAAGCAAGAGCTCGTGCTATTTGTCGGCTATGGACATGGCAGAGGCTGCATGTACCTGGCTCGGGCGGACCGCTGACGCTCCTCAGCGTGGGATGCGACACACCTTCCCTCAGGGAGGCTGCGTGCCGTGTGCCGAGAGGTCGCTTGCGATTGTGGGCCAAGTGGGGGTGTGCTATGTTCCTGGCATCCTGTGACAGTACGGTGCTTTTTCTCTATTGAGGCTACTCTATATGGCGCTTTCTTACCCGCTTGCCACCGTTGAGTATCCGAGTGCGGATGGTCTGCCTATGGCTGAAAGTGATTTTCAACGGAAACCATTGACGTATGCCGTTGAAGCGCTCGATATTTATTTCCAGAACCGCCCCGAGGTGTACGTCTCAGGCAACATGTTTATTTATTATGAAGAAGGGAATCCCTCGGCAGTGGTTGCCCCGGACGTGTTTGTCGTGATTGGCACGGCCAAGCGCGAACGATCTTCGTATTTTCTCTGGCGCGAACCGACGGGACCCAGTTTTGTGCTCGAAATTACCTCGCGCAGTACGCGTAGCCAGGATCAAGGGCCCAAACGTGGCACCTATGCCTTCCTGGGCGTGCAGGAATATTTTCAATACGATCCTACCCGCGATTATCTGGTGCCACCGCTGCAGGGACGCCGTTTGGTCGGGGACCAGTATGCCGCGCTTCCCACCCTCACCCTCGCAGACGGCACGTTGCTCTTGCACAGCGACGTGCTGCGGCTCGACCTCCGGCTTGAGGGGAACGTACTGCATTTTTACGATCCGACGACTGGTCAGCCTCTGCTGCATCACCGTGAGGCCGAACAGGCACGTCAGGAGGCCGAGCAAGCGCGTCAGGAGGCCGAACAGGCACATCAGGAGGCCGAACAACGTGTCAGCACTGCCCTCGCGGCCTTACGGGCTGCAGAAGCGCGCATTGCTGATCTGGAAGCGCGCTTGCACCTCGGGGAGCAAGGGTAAGACTGGGTGTCCATGGTTCTCATTCCACGCCCCTAGATATCTGTTGGCTGGTAGCCTGGAAGGGAGTCATGGCCTGGGTTCATGCCGGCTCTGCCAGAGCCCGGAACACCTTTTCTGCTGTAATCGGCAAACTCTGGATGCGGGCACCGACCGCATCGGCCACGGCGTTGGCAATCGCCGGGGCCACCGGGGCGAGCGGGTTTTCGCCAGTGCCGCGCGCATTATAGGGGCCCGGACCACTCTCCGAGGCGAGCAGGACCGTGTGCAACAGGGGGATGTCCGGCATCGTCGGCATCTTACAGTGTCCCAGACCTGCACCTGGATGGAGCTGACCAGGCGCAGAATGCGGGCGGGCGGCAAGGGGCTACGCAGGGCGCGACCCCATAGGAGGCCCGGGAAGGCGATGTCTGCGGTGTAGCGCGTCAGTCCGGTGACTTTGTCCTGTCCTTCCATCCTGGTCGTAGGTTGGCCGATGGTAGTGTACGACGACATACGCGGCTCCTCTCCCGGTCACAAGGTTCGTGCTATGCGGCGCCATTGTCTATGATCTGGCGACCGACAGCCATATCGTCCGCCGTACAGAGGTGGTTGACAGACCGCCCTTGCTGCAGCAGAATGTAGCAAATCCCTCAGGCAGCGTCGGCTCATCGCCCGGGTCGGCACGCCGTCTGCGGCACACTCACCTTGGAGGAAGTTCAACATGGCCCCAACAGCAACGTACACCATGGCAACGTTCATCGACGATGTGAAGCGCGTCTTTGCCGCGAGCCGGGATCCGCTGGCGCAAGCCGAGGCCGTGGCCGGCCACATGAAGGAATTGCTCGCCGTACCCGGCTGGTTGGAAGAGCAGCTCAACTTGCCGGAAGAAGAGGGCTATGGGCGCTTTGATCTGCATCAGGATGAAGAGGCTGGGCATCCGGGCTCCGGCTTTCTGTTGATGTGTTCTGTGCAAAAACCGGGCCAGGATAACTTGCCGCATGACCACGGCGCCGCCTGGGTCGTGTACGGCGTGTATGAAGGCGCCATCAAGCAGACCAAGTGGCGCTGGTTTTACCCCGGAGAAGGCGTGGACGTGCCCCAGATCAAAGAGAGCGGCAGTTTTGTACAACACGATGGCTCCGTGGCTTTTTTCCTACCCGGTGAGATTCACCAGACTGAGAATGTCGCCGGTGGCCGGTCCCTGGTCGTGCGTCTGGAATCGCAGCGCCTCGACAGCGTCACGCGGTATCAATATGATCCCGCGAACCGGACCGTGAAGGTGATGGACCGCTAGGGGGCGATGGCCTAAAGACCTACGCCGCCAATCATCAAAGGAGGGGCGACTGGCCAGTCGCCCCTCCGAGGCAGACGGGGCGGTAGATGGTCTACGGCGAGAGGCGTGCCAGAAACGGTTGGAGCGCCGCCGCCCCGAGCCTGGCCGGATGGGCAAAGAGATACTCCCCTTGCGAGGCGTAGGCCTGTACTGGTGTGAGGGTGCCATTCCCATGGATCAGATAACAGTCGTAGCCTAGCCCAGTAAAAATGCCAAACACCGCGTCTGGCTCCACCTGCTGCCGGGCCAGATATTTTTGGTAAACCTCGCACACCACAATCGGCAGATGTCGCGCTAAACACGCCAAGCCCCCAGAAAACACAGCAAATTCGCTGCCCTCTGTATCACATTTGATGAAATCAATCTGCTCGATGCCCGCCGCCACACAGAAATCGTCTAGGCGTTGCACCGCAATCGTCAGTGGCAAGACGTCGGACGCGGGCGCACCACCAAGGTGCGCAATGGGTACCAGGGGCTTCCAGCCGTCTTGCAGGGGAATGTGCATCGTCGTTGTCCCCTGGTGATCGGCGAGGGCCGTCTCGACCACAGTGATCTGTCGGAAACCGCGCAGGCGCACCATGGCACGCAGCACCCGTAGCACCATAGGCACCGGTTCAAAGCTATACACGCGGCCCGACTTTCCCACCGCCTTGGCCGCGAGGGCCGTACACCTGCCGACGTTGGCGCCAATGTCCAAGACCACGCCGCCCCGCGGTATGAACAGGCGCCGCATCAGCGGAGCCGCCGGATGACGAAAGGGGCAGAAGGCGTGGTACAGATTGGTGAGATACATCACATAGGTGACGTAATGGGCTGGGCCGATCAGTTGCGCGAAGCGATCTTTGAACATCGTGCTGCTCTTATAGCGCTGCCGCTGCTATGCCACGTTGGCGCTCTTGCCCCCGCTTGGGGCCCAGCAGAACGGCGCATCCCGTCGCGCTGACTGGACGCCGCCCCACATGCCATACCCCGAATCCCCATTGCGTGTCCTAGAGAGGTCGGCGCCCACACCATCCGACAGGCCAGGGCGCCGTCACCCGTTACTTCCCGGCCGTCACGGCAGCTTGGCGCATGGTCTTCAGATACGACTCACTGCTCTGCTGGATAAGCCGTCCGACCGTGCTGTGAAAATACTGCACGCCAAGGCCCAGAAACTTGGGAATGAGCGTGTCGGGACAACTGCATCCGGCAATGCGGCCGGCCTCGGTAATCAGGTGCACACCGCGCTCCATCATCTTCTGCACTTCGGGATGGGCTTGCTGGCCGGTATAGCCCATCGATTGCGAGAGGTCACCCGAGCCAATGAAATAGACATCAACCCCGGGAACTTTGAGCATCTCTGGGAGATTGTCAATGGCCTCGACCTCCTCCAGCATCAGGCAGACCAGGGTCTCGCGATTGGCCGCCTTGGCATAATCTCCGGTACTCCCCGCCAAGCCGTAACGCGCTGGGCGTCCCCCGCTGAAAATGCCACGATGCCCTTCTGGGCCGTACTTCACCGCATCTACCACGGCGCGGGCTTCGTCCGCGGTGTTGACGTGCGGCACCTGCACGCCCCACGCCCCGCGGTCCAGGAAGGGAGCGATAATCTCGGGCTTGTTCCCCACCGGACGCACGATGGGCGCCATACCACTCAGCTCTGCTGCCACGATACAACTCTCGGCGGTATCCACGGTGATCGAGCCGTGCTCGTTATCGAGTAAGATCCAATCGAACCCCAGATAGCCCAACATTTCGACAACGGGTGGCGATGGAAAAGTACACATCACACCAAAAGCGGCTTTGCCAGCGTAGAGGCGTTGCTTCAACGTATTATCACGCATAGGGACTCCTGTCTTGATGGCTGTGTATAGGATGCGCCTGAGGCAGGCATTAGACCTTGCTGGCTACCTCATCCATCAACAAGCGCATTTGCGCGAGGGGATCTGGACCGCGGGGCACGAGAAAGAGGGCGTGAATGCCCGCCGCCTGCCAGCGTCGGACTTTATCCAGACAGGCGGCCCGCGTGCCCACCATATCATGGGCGTGGGGGTCTTCCGAGGGGCGGGCGGCTGGTTGCGCCACCCCAAGACCGGCAGGACGCGGTACGTAGCCCGGACCGCCCATGCGTGCCAGTTCCTCCTGGTCCTCGGAGATAAACAGCGCCATGGTGGACACGGCGCTGGGGAAGGTGGCGGGGTCTTTGCCTTCTGCGATGAGAAAGGCATTGAGACGCTGGATGTCGGAGGCGAATTGTTCGGGGGATTGGTGCCCAGGGCCTGCCGAACTGAGCCAGCCGTCCGCCAGCCGTGCCACACGCCGTAGGCCGACGTTACTGCCCCAGCTGCCAATCCAGATCGGCAAACCGGGCCGTTGTACGGGGGGTGGCTCTAAGGTGATGCCCGTTGTATTATAAAAATGGCCTACAAAGGGGGCGGCTCCGGGCGTGAGGTAGGACCGCATGGCCCGCACGCCTTCTTCAAAGCGTGGCCACATATCCGTGTGCTCCATCCCCACAACCTCATAGTCACGAAACATCGACCCGGTCCCCACGCCGGCAATCACCCGGCCGCCCGTCAGGACATCGAGTGAGGCATATTGCTTCGAGGCGACCACGATGCCGCGCGGCGGCAGAACCAGCACGGACGTGATCAACTGCATGCGCCCAGAGGCCTCCGCCACCGCGGTGAGGACGCTGAAGGGATCGAGGCCAGACTCCAGGCGATCCCCGATCGCGCCATAGGCGCAGCCCATCTGCGCTGCAGTACGGGCAAAATGCGTCAGATACTGCAAGGGCGCGGGGTGCTCGACCGCATCCGTGCGTGAAAAGGTGATGCCGTACTCCATGCGAACTCCCGTCTAGCCGAGATGAGGCACTGCCAACGATCAGGACCGCAGGCGCGCTACAAGGGCAGCGCTATCGCCTGGCCCGTTTGGGCGCTGCGGATGACCGCCTCTGTCCACTCCATGTAATGCACCCCCGTGCTAAAGGGCACCATGGTGATCTCTTCCTGACCACGAATGGCGTTGGTGAACTCTTCCTCAACACGATAGGCGGCCTGCTCTGCGGGCGGGTTGGGGACTGCGCTCAGTTGGGTATCGCCGCGCCGTCCCGCAAAGATATTTTGTTTTTGATCCACATAAATCGTGCCCTCAGTGCCGTAAAACCAGGTCTGGTTCCCAGTCGAGAGCCCGGTGGTGGCGCTCATGCGCATGTGGACCTGGGCGTTGTTGGCCAATGCATACATGATATCGACATGGTCGGGAATGTGCACGGAGGTGAGTTCCCCCCGGGCATTACGCCGGTATGGCACGTGCGTTTTGGCCATGGCCATCACCCGGGTGCCCCGTCCCACCCAGCGCATCATGGATTCATAGGCCGCGCCGATATTCAGGGTATTATAGCCACTCATCTCCCAGTCGTGGCGCCAGTGTAAATCGCCGCCACGATCGACAAAGCGGTTTTGCAGGGCTTGCAGCTCAACGGAGAGTAATTCGCCGAGAAAACCCTCGCCGATCAAGCGGCGCAACAGATTATCAACGCGGTACGTCGTGGAGGTCGGCGTCAACTGGCATACCAGATGCGGATAGCGCCGCGCCGCTTCCAGCATGTCGCGGGCTTCCTGCGCGGTGGAGGCCATGCGGGCCTCGGTGAGCACGTGTTTGCCCTTGGCGAGAGCCGCCAGGGTGAGCGGGCGATGCATGTAGGGCCAGGTGCCAATGCAGATGGCGGTAATGCGCTCGTCGTCTAACAACTCCTGCCAGGTGTCGTACACGTAGGGGATGTCGAATTCGTCAGCAAACCGCTGACTCGACGCCCGGCTGCGATTGACCACCCCGACAATCTCCACCCCCTCGACCTTGCGAAAACCTGGGAGATGACGATTACGGACGTTGCCTCCGGCACCAATCAACCCGACACGAATGGCTGCGTCAGCCATGCAAGACCTCCTGTGATAGAGAGCGAATGCCACACCGGCCGCTGGCGCAGCCCCTAACGCGCCTGCGCCTCGCGCATACGGGCGAGCGCCGAACCATAGATATGCGTAGGACGCACAATCATGGCGACGCGTTTATCGGCCTCGGTGATGCGGTCATAGGTCTCCCAGTCAGGACTGCGGCGGCGCGTTGTGGCGCTAAAAATATGCCGACGGGCCTGGCGCAGCGTGTCGGGGTCAGCGTTCCCGGAGTGGATGAGTTCTGCCGTGCCCTCGAAGACCAGGAACCCCGACCACCAGTCGACATGCGAAATGAGTACTGAACAGCGCGGATCGCGCAGCAAATTCTTAAATTTTATGCGGGTTTCGGTAATAGAGATGCCTACGCCGCCATCACGCGGATACACGGTGACAATACTCATTTGCGGCATGCCGTTCTTCCGGAACGAGGTGAGCACACCCTGCGGGTTGTCGTGGACGAATTGCTCGATCTGTGGCGTCATGGTGTTACTGCTCGGCATGCATGTCCTCCTCCAGCAACACAGCCTCATGGCGGATCATGGCGGAGCATTGTAGTGTGCCGTAGGTGCGCAAGTCAAAGACCATGTGGCGCATCCCTTCTCTTATGGCGGCATGGTAAACCGCAAGGTAACTCGTTGGCATAGTTTGCCACCACAGGCATGCCTTTGTGCGAGGACGAGGTCGTGGTCGGGTAAGTAAGTGAGGTTGTATCGCCTTTTCCCCTGGGACAGGGGCAGGGGAGGGGGACCGCGCCCAGTACCCCGACACGTCGGGTGGCCGCCTGACGATAGCTGCTTTAGACCACGGCCGACACGTCTGTCACCTGGTCTCGGCACTGCGTAAAAACGAAGTGCAACGCTGCCCCAAGCCTGTCGACATCTTCCAGGGTAAACGAACGGGGATCCTGCGTGAAGACATCCGTGTGCAGTTGCCCGAATTGCCAGACCTGGCCATTGGTGGTGATGCCGTAGATGGTCTGCTCCGGCAGATCATTGAGCTTCTGGGCTGCGAACATAGCGGCCAGACATTGTCCCCAGCCGCGTGTGAAGTCGTCCTTCTTGGCTTCCACCACCAGCAGGTAGGGCTGATCAACAATGAGCGGCCCTAGGGGCGAGCGCCGGGCCACAAGATAATCCGGCACCCCTGACAAATCGTGATCATAGGCCAGGGGCTGGTGGCTCCAGAGCGTCAAGGACTCCAGATAGGCCCGCCAGACTTCTCGGAGGAAGGGATAGATTAAAGTCTCGCACGCCGCAGCTTCTGAGCCATCGAAAGGGACTTCGCGTAGGGTGAAGTCGAGCTCGGCCCGAAAGTAGTCGCTGAGCGTCGCCGCGCGAGGCGGCACAAAGGCGGCCCGGCGGAAATGGATGCGAAAGGGGCGGGCAACATCCGCCACAGATTGATAGTTGGCAAACGGCATACGGTCCCTCTCCCTCAGCTTTTGCCCCGGCATCTCGCGCCTCCCCAGCTAGGGAAGGGACACCCCTACGACCACGTGACCTTATCGTAAGGCACCACCTATGTCCACCCCCTATACCAGGCGTACTCCCCAAGCTAACGTCCGTTATGACCGACTGTGGCCCTCGGCGCTCCAGCGCGCCGAGGAGGTGCGTCCGTGCAGACGTCCAGTCTGGCGCGAGCAACACCACATCCGCACTGCCGCTGTCCAGCAACGCCATCGCCAGGACCTCGATGGCGACCAGGCCTGGTGGTCTGCAGGAACGCCAGACTACGTTTGATCTCCGACTCCAGGCACTCCGGCTTCTCCTGCCTGCCGCAGGCTCACAGCTCGGCGGCGTCGGGCAGCGTCTGCACGCACGACTGTGGACGCGCCTACCAGGTCACCTCCAGTGTGGCTGCTGGCGCTACAGTGACCGTGGCCATCGCCTTGGGCGCTGTGACCGTTACCAGCCACGGCCCGTCCGCCGTGGCTGGCGGCGCCATCCAGTGCCCAACCTATAGCTGGAGCGGCGCTGGCGGCGTGGCGTGATGGCGCACCGTGGGTGGCCCGGTCGGGGGCGTCACAGGGCCGGAGCTACAGGGCGAGGGCGCTCCCAATGGCCAGGTCAGCGCAGGCCCCGACGCCTAGCCATAAGCGTCCCGGTCGGCGCAAGTGCGTAACGGGCCCATCCCCGCCCAGGCCCATCTCCTGCAATATGCCCTGATCGGCGGCACTGCGCGACTCCCAGGACCAGGGTAAGCGGATGAGTGCTCTGGTGTTGTGGTAGAGCTTGCGGGCTCCTCTCTCCACTGGGAAGAGGGAACGGGAACGGCACATATTGAGCGCAGTGCTGCTGAATGGTGTCGCGCAGGCGTCCCTGCCACAGGGCATACAGCGCGGGTATCGCCTGCTCGGGTGTCCGCCACAACCGCAGGAGTGGCCATTCCATGTGCAGATGTTGCTCAGCCTGGGTGCGATGCCACGCTGCTACGGCCTCGTCGGCCTCACGCCACCGCCGCTCCTGCTCATGCTGGCTCTCCAAGAACTATAGGACTTTTTATGATACATTTTGACCCTGGTGACCTCCATATCCTGGAGCCAGTTGAGCCGCGCCGCACGCAACCCCGGTGGCCACTGCAAGCGCCACGCGGCCCCCGGTGCTTCAGCGTGCAAGGCCCGCAGAACCCAGGGCCTTGCGCCGGCTCTGGAGATCCTGCTCGCTAGCGATGGCCGATGGCGCCGGCGTGCCTAGATCGCTGTGCGCGTCTGATGCCGCACATCCACGCCTGATGCGCCTCTGAGGAGTCGGGCCTGCGCCCGACTTGCCTCGGTGCACACCTAGGCGGTATCACCTCAGACACCAGTTGGAGGCAAGGGTAATCCACAGTGCGGGCAGGCATAGGAGCCCGCAGGGGGTAAGGGATTGCCGCAGCCTGGACAACTGGTGGCTAGGCGTATGCCGCAGTGGGCACAGAATTGCCAGTGTGGTTCAATGTCTTTCCGACATTCCTCGCACTCATGCATGAGCACATGAAACGCTTCCTGCTGTCGTAACAACGAGGTTTCAGCATCAGACTGCGGGATGGGGGCATCCTGTGGCGAGTGGTCCATGGCGTCGCTCCTCTCACGTGACATGAGCATAGTCTGTCTCCAGCAACATAGCACCTTGCCTCCACGGCAGTCTAGACTCTTGCGTCATCGGCGTCTACCCCTGTGCGTGATGTCGAAGGGCCGTGGAGGGAGCCTACGATGCCACTGAGACTGCACACACACAGATGGATGGGGTAGAGCCTACCGGGGCGTCTACGGGCAAGTGGGCACGTCGCCCAGGCCGAAGGCCTGGAGCTTGCCATCGTATGAGCTGACGTAGACACACCCGTTGATGATCACCGGCCCCGAATAGATGTATCCGCCTACCGGCCCGCTCCAGAGCAGGGTGCCGCTCGTCGCGTTGTAGGCGTTGAGCCTCCGGGGGGCCACCAGGCCGACGTAGACGATGTCGTTGGCGACCGCCGGCGGGGAGATGACGATGTCCCCTGTGCCCGCCATCCAGACGGGGGCGCCGGTCCCGGCGTTGAAGGCGTGGATCGCCCCATCGTACGACCCGACGTAGACGATGCCGTTGGCGACCGCTGGCGAGCAGTCGATCAGGCCGCCGGTCGGGGCGCTCCAGCGGAGCAGGCCGGTTTGCGCGTCGAACGCATACAGGCGGCCGTCCCGCGAGCCGACGTAGACGAGCCCTTGCGCGACCGCCGGTGAGGAGCGGTCGATTGCACCTCCCGTTGCCGCGCTCCAGCGGAGCGCGCCAGTCGCCGCGTCAAAGGCGTAGAGCTTGCCATCGTCCGAGCCGGTATAGACCACGCCGTTGGCGACGGCTGGGGAGACGTCGTAGATAGCGCCTCCGGTCGCCGCGGTCCAGCGGACGGCGCCGGTGATCGCGTCGAAGGCGTAGAGCTTGAAGTCCTGTGAGCCGACGTAGACGACCCCGTTGACAACGGCTGGCGAGGAGTGGATGAGCCCGCCGGTGGCCGCGCTCCAGCGGAGCGCGCCGGTCGCCGCGTCGAAGGCGTAGAGCTTGCCGTCGTACGAGCCAATGTAGACGACCCCGTTGACGACGGCTGGCGAGGAGCCGATGACGGCCCCCGTGGGAGATCTCCAGAGGAACTGGCCGTTTGCGGCGCTGAAAGCGTAGACGTGGCGATCCTCCGAGCCGACGTAGACGACCCCGTTGACGACGGCTGGCGAGGAGCTGACGCCTCCCCCGGTCGTCGCGGTCCAGGCCACGCCGAGCCCGGAAACATTACCCAGACCGATCGTGGTCTCAAACGTGTTCAGGCCATTGTGGAGGGGGTCGAAGTGGAACTGTGCCCAGTTGACATCACTGACGGAAGTCACGATGATGGTGACGGTGGCGCTGGCGCTGCCGTCATGCCCATCGCTCACGGTGTAGGGAAAGCTATCGGTGCCAAGAAAGCCGGACGCGGGCGTATACCGCACCGTGCCCGCCGCCGTCACCGCTGTGGCGCCGTGCGCCCCGGAGGTCACCGCGGTCACCGTCAGCGGATCCCCATCCACGTCCGTATCGTTGCTGAGCACCGCGATATCTACCGCCGTGTTCTCCCTCGTCACCGCCTGATCGGCGCGGGCGATCGGGGCATGGTTGCCGGGGGTCGAAGAGATGAAAATCACACTGGTGGGGCTGATATTGTCATCGTGCACAAAGGCGCCCAGACACGCTCCAGAGGTGATGTCGAAACGGGAGACATTGTGGCTGTCCAGAGTGCCGACGTAAAGTGTGTCGTCCGGGCCAAAGGTGAGGTACCCAGCGCGGGTATCCCCAGGACAATGGAGGGCGCCCAGGAACGCCCCCGTCGTTTCATCCAGCCGCCACACCTCCCCCAGATGGTACCGGCCGATATAGAGATGACCATCGGGACCGAATGCCAGTCCGCTCGATGCACTGGAAGCGTCGGGGGGACACGCAAACACATCCATGAATGCCCCTGTCTCTCCGTTATAGCGCAGGATACACTGGAGACCGTTAAACATACTGGCATAAATATGTCCGTCCGGGCCAAAGGTGAAGGCAATAAAGCCCCCGAGACGGCCATCCGAGACAAAGGTGTCCAGGAAGGCTCCGGTCGTGCCATGGTAGCGCCGGATGGCCGCCGCAAACCGGTCACTGACGTACAGGTGCCCATCCGGGCCAAAGTCTAATTGGTCGGGGTTATTTAAGCCCCCGCTATGCGGGGGGACGAAGTCACCCAGGAAGGCGCCGGTCGTACGGTCATAACGTTTGACACTGCCGGTGCCCCAACTACTAATATAGAGATTTCCATCCGGGCCCACTTGGAGGTTTTCGGCGATGGACAGGCCCCCGCTGCCGGAGGTAATGAATGCATCAATGAATGCCCCGGTCGTCCCTCGGTAACGGAGGACACGATTATGCTCAGAGTCCAGCACTAACAGGGTCACGGCCTCCACAGCGAAGGTGGCGGTACAGGTCTTGGCGGCGTTCATGCGCACCGCGCCATCGCTGCAATCGGCGGGGCCACTCCAGCCCGTAAAGACAGACCCAGCCGCCGGCGTGGCCGTCAGGGTGACCACCGTGTAATAGGGATAGGCCTCGGTACAGTCGGCGCCACACGTAATGCCGGCGGGGGTGCTGGTCACCGTGCCGCCGCCCGTGCCGGCCTTCGTGACTGTCAACGTCTGCGGCGCGGCCGGGGTGAAGGTGGCGGTACAGGTCTTGGCGGCGTTCATGCGCACGACGCCCTCGCCACAATCGACGGCGCCACTCCAGCCACGGAAGGCCGAACCCACCGCCGGGGTGGCCGTGAGATCCACCCTGGTGTAATAGGGGTAGGCCTCGGTACAGTCGGCGCCACACGTAATGCCGGCGGGGGTGCTGGTCACCGTGCCGCCGCCCGTGCCGGCCTTCGTGACTGTCAACGTCTGCGGCGCGGCCGGGGTGAAGGTGGC
>SXND01000102.1 GCA_005777235.1 Pseudomonadota bacterium | reverse complement strand
TGTCGATCATCGGTGGCGGCATCTCTGGTCTCCTAACGCCCCACGGTGAGGCGTTGCTGCAGGGTTTTGACCACCGTGGAGAGTCCGGTGCAGAGGAGGAAGTACACCAGCGCCACAAACAGCAACATTTCCACCAAGCGACCGTCCCGGCGTCCCACCTTGTCTGCTGCGCCCACGAAATCGGTGATCGACAGCACATACACCAGGGAGACATCCTGGAACAGCACAATCGTCTGCGTCAGTAACACCGGCAGCATATTCCGCAAGGCCTGCGGCAGCACCACCGTGGACATGGTCTGCCAGTAGGTCATGCCCAGGGCATACCCGGCCCACACCTGCCCACGGGCGACGGATTGGATGCCGGCGCGCATAATTTCGCAGTAGTAGGCGGCTTCAAACAGGATAAACGTCACCAGCGATGAGGGAAAGGCACCGACTTTCACCGGCGTGGATGCACCGATGAGCCAGGCCCCGATGTAGGGCACCAGGAAATAAAACCAGAAAATGACCAGCACCAGCGGGATGGAACGAATGAGGTTGACATAGGCCCCGGCGGCGAGGGCCAGGAGCTTCCAGGAAGCGAGACGCGCCATCGCTAACAACGTGCCAAGCACGATCCCGCCAGCCATGGCCAGCAATGTCAGCTTGAAGGTAAAGGCTAAGCCGTCAAAGAACAGATATTTCCAGGTGCGACCGATGATCTCAAAATCAAGATGGAACACAGGCGCCTCTCTGTTGCACCGCTCCACGGCGCACGCCAGCGTGTTGCAACAGCCAGGGATGGCGTTGGGTGGTGTGTCTCATGTGCTGACGTCACATGGGCGCTGCCGTTGGAGCAGACTACGCCCGCTTCTGCGTTTCGATGTACTGCTGGACCACTTCCGGGGGCGCGCCACCAACGGTCGACACGAAGTACGCGCTGGTCCACAGCGTGGAGAGACGGGACTTGATCGAGGGATATTCCCGGCGCAAGAAGTGCGAGGAACGGCCTTTCATCTCGCGTACCAGACGATGAATACCATACTGCGGATCCACTTCCACGAGGAGCTGCACATACCCTGGCATGATGTCGAGTGTAAGTAAATCCGCCCGCGTGGCTGTGCAGACGTCCCGAATAATGGCTTCCAGGCGGACCTCCACCCCGTTGACCAAGACCGCACGGCAAGACTTTACGCACCAGACAACATGATATGTGCAGGAATACGTAATGTTGTTGTGCAATTTGTAACTGATAGTGTATTGTGCCATACCATGATTATAGACTCAGCCCCTGCATAATACAAGAGTCTCAGCATGGTCTACGGCGTGGCTTAATGGACTGTGCTGCCCGCGCTACCGCTGGTGCCAAGGAAGCCAGGCACCTGCACCCGTTTTTCCAGCCAGCGCATGCCGTTGACCACGACGATGTTGATGACAATGTAGAGGACGGTGGCGGCAGCAAACGCCTCAAACACGTGGAACGAGAACTCTTGCATGGAGCGCGCGGCGGCGGTCAGCTCAAGCAGGCCAATGGTCAGGGCCACGGCGCTGTTTTTGATGACATTGAGCAACTCTGAGGTCAGCGGTGGCAAGATCACGCGCAGGGCAACGGGCAGGAGGACATAGCGATAGAGTTGCGGCAGCGTCAGGCCGAGGGCGGTGCCGGCCTGCCATTGCCCGCGTGGTAAGGCGAGGATCCCGGCACGCACCTGCTCCGCTACACGGGCTGAGGTGAAGCATCCCAAACAGATGACTGCGGTGACAAACGAGGCCTGCGGTAGGCGCTTCAGCCACAGACCGGCGGCAGCTGGAAGCAGCTCTGGGAGCACGAAAAACCACAGAAACATCTGGACCAAGAGCGGGATATTGCGAAACAGCTCCACGTACGCCCGGCACAGGCCAACGACCCAGCGGTACGCCGTCGTGCGCAGCGTGCCGATGATCCCCCCGAGCCCGAGCGCGATGCCCCAGGCTAGCAACGCGGTGAGCAGCGTCCATCCCAGGCCATGGTACAGCGTCTGCACATAGGTGTATTGTCCGTCAGGAGAGAGTTGCAGGTAGATAGACCAGTCGAATGACACGTGGCCCTCCGACGCGGCACGGCACGCGGCCTGGGAGGTGTGTGGGCCTCCCAGGCCGCGTGTGGCAGGTTCCGCACGGTGTTAGTAGTCCTTGGGATCCCCGGAATCTGTGGGCTTGGCAATGACTTTCTTCAAGGCCTCAGACATCGCCACATTGAGCGTGATCTTTTTGGGGGGGATGGGCGCGAAAAACCACTTCGCATAAATCTGCTGAATGTCGCCGCTCTGAAACAGGGCTTTGATCGCCTTATCCACCACGGCCTTCAACGCCGTATCCTCCTTGCGGAGCATGATGCCATACGGTTCAACCGACAGCGCTTCAGTGGTAATCATGAACTCCGCGGGGCTCTTGGCAGTGGCCACCAGGCTATACAGCAAAATATCGTCCATGGCAAAGGCGACGGCGCGGTCCGTTTCCACCATGAGAAACGCTTCGGCATGATCCTTGGCCGTCATGATGTTCATGCCGAGGTTGCGCTGTGCGTTGAGTTCGGTAATTTGCTTCAAATTGGTTGTACCAGAGGTCGAGACAATCGCTTTCCCCTTCATATCGTCGAGCGTCTTAATGTTTGAGGCTTTTTTGGCCATCAGACGGTTGGCGGTGACGAACGTGGTCACGGTGGACGCCGGCAACGTGCCGCTCCTCTGGATCCTCCCGCTCGCCACCTACCTCCTCACGTTCATCCTCGCGTTCTCGGATCAGGCCGCCACCCCCGACTGGGTGCGGCGCGTGTGGCCGCACTTCGCGGTGGTCGGCGTGTTCTTCTTCGCGGGCGGCAACGCGGGCTCGCCGCTCTTCCACGTGGTGCTCCAGCTCGGCGTGCTCTTCGTGGTGGGCTGGGCCGTGCACGCCGCGCTCTATGCGAGCCGTCCCGATGCGGGCCACCTCACGCGCTTCTACCTCCTCGTCTCGCTCGGCGGCTGG
>SXND01000101.1 GCA_005777235.1 Pseudomonadota bacterium | reverse complement strand
GATCACGCAGCGCTGGCCCAACGGTCTGGCCGCCTTGCCCAGTCTGGCCGTGCGGGATCAGATTGCCCACGAGTGTGTCAACATCGCTTATGGTTTTTTCTCGCCCCTCGAGGGTTTTATGGGCCGGGCGGACGTGGATGCGGTGGCGCGCCACATGACCCTGGCCAGCGGCTATATTTGGAGCATACCCATTGTGCTGGACCTGTCGCAGGACACCCTGCAGCAGCTAGGGGTGCAGGTGGGCGATGCCGTGCTGCTTACCTACCAGCAACACCCCCTGGCAGTGCTGGAGGTGGCGGAGATCTACACCTACGACACGGTCTTCCTGGCGCAGCAGATCTACGGCACCACCGACCCCGCGCATCCGGGCGTGGCCCGTACCATGGCCTACCACGAGCATTTTTTGGCTGGCCCGCTGACGCTGGTGAACCCGCCGCGTCTCAACCCGCCGTTTGACCGCTTCTGGCTGACGCCGCGTCAGATGCGCCAGGCGTTGGCGCAGCGGGACTGGACCACAGTCGCAGCCTTCCAGACCAGGAATGTGCCGCATGCCGGCCATGAGTGGATGATGAAGGGCGCCTGGCTCGCTGCCAGTGCCGACGGGGTGCTGGTGAATGCGGTCATTGGCGAAAAGAAACCGGGCGACTACATTGACGAGGCCATTGTCTTAGCGCACGAGCGTCTGCGTGAGGCCGGTTTCTTCCGCCAGGACGTGCACATGACGTCGTGCCTGCTGTGGGACATGCGCTATGCCGGTCCCAAGGAGGCCGTGTTCCATGCCCTGGTGCGCAAAAATCTGGGGTGTACGCACCACATGTTTGGCCGGGATCATGCCGGGGTGGGCAGCTATTACGACACCTACGCCGCGCACCGTATTTTCGACACGTTGCCGCCTCTCGGGATCACGTCCGTCCTCACCCTGGAATGGTGGTATTGCCCTGTATGCGCCGGGGTGGCGTACGAAGGTCTCTGCGGTCACCCCGAGGCCAAGCAGGATCTCTCCGGCACGCTGATCCGCAGCATTATCCAGGGCGGAGTCGAACCAGCCCCGTTGACCTTACGCGCCGAGGTGCTGCAGGTGGTGCGGGCCTGCGCGGCGCAATATGGCTTTGGCTCACCGTTTGTCACCGAGCAGTATCTGCACGAGCGTACCCCCGTCATGTCGATGTCGCCGCTGGGTGCGTCGTCAAATAAAGGAAGCAACGATGCCAACGTATGTTGATCCGCAGGCGTGCAATGCCTGCGCTGATGTCCATCAAGGACCGCTGTGTGTCTATATTTGCCCCAACGACTTAATGGTCCTACGTCCCGATCTCGGGAAAGGTTTTAATCAGGAGCCCGAAATGTGCTCCGAATGCTACGCCTGCGTCAAACTCTGTCCCGAGGACGCCATCCACGTGCGCGGCTACGCCGACTTTGTGCCGCTGGGGGCCAGCGTTCAACCCAAGCGCGTCGAGCAGGGGCTGCGCTGGACGGTTCGCTTTCGGGACGGCAGAGAGCTGCAATTCACCTATCCGTCGCGCACCACGCCCATCGGTTCCAGCCAGCCCTATCAAGGTTTTACCGAAGACCCGGTCCATGATCTGCGCAGTGCGGCGCTGGCCGGAGAGTCACAGTGGTTGGGTGTTGATCGACTGCCAACCGTGCAACGCAGCTAGAGAGACTGGAGGACGACGTTCATGACGTTACCCAATACGGTGACCGTGGAGTGCGACATCTTAATTATCGGCGGGGGCATGTCCGGCTGCGGCGCCGCGTTCGAGTCGAAATTCTGGGGACGCGATCTCCGGGTCGTGATGGTCGAAAAGGCCGCCATCGAGCGCAGCGGTGCCACTGGGGAGGGCCTGTCGGCGATCAATTGCTACATGGGGCAGCGCTACGGCTGGAATACCCCGGAAGACTTCGTGCGCTACGTGGTCAACGATATGATGGGCTTGGCCCGTGAGGATCTCGTGTATGACGTGGGGCGTCATGTCGACTCCTCGGTGCACCTGTTCGAAGAGTGGGGCCTGCCCATCTGGAAGAAAGACAACGGTGAGTACGAGCGCATTGGCCGCTGGCAGATTCCGATCCATGGGGAATCCATCAAACCCATTGCCGCGGAACCGGCCCGCAAGGCGCTCGGTGCGGACAATCTCATCGAGCGTGTCTCCATTACCCATTTGCTCACCGCCGAGGATGATCCAGGACGGATTGCTGGGGCGATTGGCTTTGGCGTGCGCGACACGAATATCTATGTGTTCAAGGCCAAGGCGGTGATTGTCACCACCGGCGGTGCCTCCAACGTCTTCCGCCCCCGCTCCACCGGCGAAGGCTTGGGCCGCACCTGGTACTCGGTGTTCGCCACGGGGTCAGCGTATGGGTTGATGATCCCCGTCGGCACCGAGATGACGCAGATGGAGCACCGCTTCGTGCCCACCCGTTTCAAGGACGGCTATGGCCCGGTGGGTATGTGGTTCCAATACTTTCACGCCCGTGTCACCAATGCCTTGGGGGAAGACTATACGGTCACCCGCGCCGACGAGTTGCTGAAATATGCCCCATACGGTTTGGCCATTCCCACCCCGACGCCCTTGCGCAATCATCAGATGTTTCTCGACATCCGGGCGGGACTGGGCCCGATGTACATGCGGACCGAAGAGGCCATGCAAAAACTCGCTGCTGGCGATCCAGCGCGCATGGAGAAGGTGCGAGAGGAAGCCTGGGAGGATTTCCTGGATATGACGATCTCGCAGGCTTTAACATGGGCCTCGCAGAATATCGCCCCAGAGGTCAGGCCCTCCGAGGTAGTCCTGGCCGAGCCCTATATTATGGGCTCCCACTCTGGCGAAGCGGGCGCCTGGGTCAGTGGCCCAGAAGATGTCGCGCCCCCGGAGTATTTTTGGGGGTACAACAAGATGACCACCCTGCGCGGTCTGTTCGCTGCGGGTGACGGCGTTGGGGCGGCCCCGCATAAATTTTCCTCGGGCTCGTTCACCGAAGGCCGCCTGGCGGCCAAAGCGGCGGTGCGCTATGCGCTGGATCACCCCACCGCGCCCGTGCCGGACCGGGGTATGGTCCAACGGTTGCAGCAGAGTATCTGGGCCCCGCTCAACACCTTTGCGCAGTACCGTGGCCTGTCCACGGCGGAAGAGGTGAATCCGCATTACATCACCCCCAAACAAGGCCTGGTACGGCTGCAAAAGATCATGGATGAATATGCCGGCGGCACCTCGGCGTGGTATACCACCAACGCGCCCACGTTACAGCGCGGTATCGAACTCATCGAGCTGCTGCGGGCCGATTTACAGCATCTGGCGGCGCGCAGCCAGCATGAGTTACTACGCTGCTGGGAATTGTGGCATCGCACCTGGGTGGGCGAGGCGCATATGCGGCACATGCTCTTCCGCCAGGAGACGCGCTGGCCGGGCTATTATTACCGGGCGGATTTCCCAGCCCTGGACGATGTCAACTGGCGGGTGTTCGCCAACTCCCGGTACGACGCTACGAGCGACCGCTGGGAATTGATGACGCGTCCGTATATCCACGTCGTCACCTGAGAGAGCGGCGTGTCCCTATCTCCTGTAGTGGAGAGCGGTGATGATCGACCTGTGGTTTGAGGTACACGCCCAGACCTATCATAATGCCGCCGACCTCGCGTCGGGCCACTACGACGTGGCGCTGACGGAGTATGGTCGTGCGCAAGCCCAGTCCGTCGTGCGTGCGCGCTATGCCGATCAGCCTTTCGATGTGGCGTATACCTCTGATACGCAACGCGCCTACGACACGGCGTGTCTTATTTTAGCTGGTCGCGCCATCCCCATTGTGCAAGACGCACGCCTGCGGGAATGCGACTACGGCGACTTGGAGGGGCGTCCGCGTGCCGAGATGGAGGCGGCCCGCCCCGCCGCCATCGACGCCCCATTTCCCCACGGCGAAAGCTATCGCCAGGTGGCTGAGCGCATGTGGCACTTCTTGGCGCAGCTCGCTGCCGAGCGCGATGGCCAACAGGTGCTGCTGGTGGGGCACGGCGCGACCCTGTGGATGTTGGAGCACTGGTTGCGGGAACAGCCGCTCGCCACAGCCGTGGGGCTCTTTCCTGCCCGTCCCTGGCGCTTTGCCCTGGCTGGCAGTTTTGGGGTTGTACAGGGCTGAGAAGCGCGCCACGCTGGCGCTCGTGGCGGGCCTCACGCCAGTTGTCGCAGAAACTGCGTCAGCAACTGACTCACTGCCTCCGGCTGCTCTTGCTGTACCCAATGCCCGGCGCCCTCCAGCAGGTGACAGCTGCGCATGTACGTGCAGGCGTGGCGCTGCATCCGCTCGAAATTCCCAGGACGTTGATAGACCCCCCAGTCGCTTGTGCCAGCAATGAACATCGACGGCACACCAATGGTTTGGCCAGCAAAAAGTTGGAGATCTGCCGCGTCCGTGCCTCCTGTACCACGGCGATACCACTGCAAGCCGCCCTGGAAGCCAGTGCGGGCGTATTCCGTACTGTACACCGCGAGTTCGGCATCCGGCAGCCACGTACAGGAAGCAATCTCGGCGGCCGAGGGCATCTCGGGTGCCACGGTCTCGGCCATGCCCTCATGCAGATCCATGATGTAATACGTCGGCATTTTCGCTAATTCGTCGGCACGCCAGGCCTGCAAGGGCGCGGGCGCGTTCGGCTGCCAGTCAGCGCTCTTCATGTGGTAATAGGCCCGGAGAAAGGCGTGCACGCCCTGCGGGCAGTGGTGCATGTTGGTATCCGCCTCGCGAGTCGAATAATACCATTGATAATGCTTGCGCGGGCGTGGCAGGGCCGCCAGGGCGTCGTGGATGTTCTCCACGGCTGTCGGCGCATCCGAGTCGCCGTCTGGTGCTGTCCTGACCAGTAGTGGTGGCGGACCAGCAAACGGGGCGCTCATCAGCACCACGGCGCGGAACACATCCGGGCGGATCAGGGCCGACCAGGCCGCCACTGGCGAGCCAAAATCGTGCCCGACCACCGCCGCCACGGTGCGATGCCCCATGGCCGTCACCAGGCCCAGGGCGTCGCGCACCAGGTTCAGGATGCCAAACGACCCGAGGTCGCCATCGTAGGCGCCGTCCCAGCCGGTGGTGCGCACGTAGCCGCGCTGGTCGGGCGCCATGACTTGAAAGCCCGCCGCGGCCAGCGGCAGCATGACCTTGCGCCAACTGTAGGCCAACTCTGGGAAGCCGTGTAGCAGCAGGACGCCGGGGCGATTCTGGCTTTCAAAACCAGCCTCTAACACGTGCATGGTGAGACCATTCACATGGGGCACAACGCGGGAGCGGATGCCAGGCGGCAGGGGAAGCGGCTCAGCAATCATTGGCGACCTCTTCTATGGTATGATGCCTCGGTTGGCGTATGGAACACACGATGATGAGGGAGCGGTACATGCTACACCACCAACTGGGCGACATGCAGATTAATCGGATTATTGAATACACCAGCTCGGAGTACGTGCGCACGAGTTTCTTCCCGGAGACCACCGCGGAAGATTGGGTGCAGCATGAGACGTGGATGAAACCGCACGCTATGGACGCGGCCACCGGCAATATCACGTTAATTATGCAAGCCTATCTCGTGCGCACGCGTCATCATAACATTATTGTTGATACGTGCGTGGGAGACCACAAGCCGCGCCCCAGTCGGGCCAATTGGCACATGCAGTCGCGTGGCACCGTGCCGGCGAACCTGGCGGCGGCGGGGATCAGTCCAGAGCAGATTGACTACGTGTTCTGCACGCATATGCACGTCGATCACGTTGGCTGGAATACGCGCTTGCAGGATGGGCGCTGGGTGCCGATGTTTCCCAACGCCAAATACATCTTCTCCAAGAAAGAATTGCAATTCTGGGAAGCCCTGCCACGGGATGAGAAGACCGCACATTTTGTCGATAGCGTCTTGCCAATTGTCGAGGCGGGGCAGGCGGTGCTGGTGACCAATGATTATGCGCTCGATGATGAAGTGTGGCTCGAACCGACGCCCGGTCATACGCCCGATCATGTCAGCGTGCGGCTGGCATCCAACGGAGCGCAGGCGGTGATCACCGGCGATATGATTCACAACCCGGTGCAATGCCTACAGCCGGAATGGGTCATGCGGGCGGACACCGATCCTGCGCAGGCCTGTCGCACCCGTCGGGCTTTTCTCGAACGCTATTGCGACATGGATGTTCTGGTCTGCGGGTCGCATTTCCCGGCGCCATCGATGGGACATATTGTGGCGCGTGACAAGGCGTTTTGGTTCGAGTTTGTCTCGGCAGCGAGATAAGGCGATTTGCCGGAAAAGTGTCTCCCAACTCTGCCTCTTATCTCCTGCCAGCGGGGGGAGGTAAGAGCATATGCATCAAGCTAACGCGTAGAAGGCGTCGAGCCAGGGTGGACGGATGCTTGGCTCCGCAGGAGGCGTGCCTTGATAAGGTGACTGCTGCTCACACCCTTTGCAACAAGGAGCGCGATCATGTCGAACTTTCCAAGTGATGTCGCCTTCACCACTGCCGTCAAGGCCGCGCAACAACAGCGTGGTTCACGCCACGCCTACGCCCGCATGGAACAAGGCACTGGCTGGCATACTGCGGTCACGCCCGAGTTGAGCGCTTTCCTGAGCGGTCTGGACATGTTTTACCTCGGTACCGCCAACGCCGCTGGGCAGCCGTATATCCAATATCGTGGCGGGCCACGAGGATTTTTACGGGTGATTGACGCGCATACCCTCGGATTTGCCGACTTTGGCGGCAACCGGCAGTATATTACACTGGGCAATGTATCGGAGAATCCACGGGCGTTTATTTTTCTCATGGACTATGCCCAGCAACGGCGCATCAAACTGTGGGGCACCGCTGAGGTCAGCGAAAACACGCCTGCCCTGTTGGCTCAGTTGGCCGATCCCACCTATCAGGGGCGTCCCGAACGGGTGATTCTGTTTCACATTGAGGCCTGGGATACCAACTGTCCGCAGCATATTCACCAACGCGTGGCCGAAGCGGAAGTTGAGCCGATCATAACGCATCTGCAAGCGCGGGTGGCGCAGCTCGAACGCCAACTGGCCGAGGCCCAGGCCCAGTTGGCCCGCTAGCCGACGGGCGCTGACGCTCTCTAGTGCGGCGGCGAGTTATTGGTGTGCGGCCAGCCAAGTGAGGTTGTCAGAGTACGCCATAATGCTATCGAGCCGTCTCGTATCATGGAACGACATCTGATGGGTCAAGACTAAGACAGCAATCGCCACAGAAAGCGATCCTAAGCAACTGGGCTGCGAGAGTCTCTCACAGGACAGGGCCCGACCTGCAGCGCGGCCTCGTCCCATCCGCCAGCCCAGCGGCGGCGTGCTCAAGCCCACACCGCCTCGCGGATCGGCAAACGATTCAACTGCTCTCGATAGAAGAACCATGGAGGTATGTACTGGTCCATCAGCGCGAGGAAACGGGCGTTGTACGTTGGCTCTAGGATGTGGACCATCACATGCACGACGACATATGCGAGGCACTCCGGTGGCTTCCTAGTTATATAAGTATTGAGACGGATCGTTCTGTGGAAGTGGTTACCACTCCCCAGCGCGTTTTCATGCGCTGCACAAAAAACCGCTGGACCTGTACCCCCAGCCGTGGCTTCCACCTGGTGATCAACGGCGGCACGGCGTCCTTGAGCTGCCGGCGATACCAGGTCTCTACAATGGCCTGCTTCGACGTGACATCCGTGCCTGGACAGACCCGCAGGAGCAGGTGTTGCAAGGCGACAGACGGCGCGGCGGCGTCTTCGAGTACCGTGAGCAGGTAGCGCTGTCCCCAGACGTCATCGCTTTCACGGTCCACATAGGCGCGCGGGGTTTCGCGTGCCTGGGACTGGAGTTGTTGCTGCTGTGGTGTGATCCAACCGAGCTTGGTGATGGGAAAGACGCGGATGGTGTCGAGACTCATGCGGGACGGGGCCGCAATCCGCACGCGTCCGTGCGGTGGGTAGACGCTCAGGTGGAGATGCTTGATGGGCATGCGCACGACTTCCACCGTGATCTCACCGCAGGCGATCTGTGTGATCATCAGTATGCCTTCTGCGCTTTGATGATGAGGAACAGACGCTCCACCTCGACGACATTCTGCAGGATGTCCTACAAAGCTTGCTGGATCACCCGCTCGCGTGCTGCCACACCGCGCCAGTCGTTGGGTCGTACTTGCCTGACCGTGGCGTCAAGACGCAGGGCCAAGCGTAGCAGTGGATCACTGGCGGCGACGTAGGCTACCCCGCCTTCTACCACGCCCTGTACTCCCTTCATGTGACACTGAAAAAAAAGCGATGCATTCAGTTTGCATCGCTTTACAGAAGAATCTTATAACTTATTGATATTTCTACACTTTATAATTGAGCTGCGGGGTATCGAACCCCTGACCTCATGACTGCCAGTCATGCGCTCTCCCAACTGAGCTACAGCCCCAATATCTGTGTTCCGGGCGATGACAATACAGGAAGCCTGCACAGAAGTCAATGCCCTGCGCCCGACAAAGCACAAATTTCCCCCAGGCCTCAGCATGGCGTACTACCGTCCGCCGAGACGGATAGTGTGCCAGGCCGTCGTGTCGTGGAGGCTGTCCGTAGGCGGCTGACCACTCCAGGACATCCAACGAGCCCGGTGGTAAGACGTCACGGCAAGGTCTACCCGGATGGTGCCCGCCGCCGGCGGTCCGTCAAGCCCCAACGCCGCCCACGGCAGGGCTACCTCAGCGGTTATGCGCGGGGAATCCGCCCCAAAATAGCTGGCGCTGGCCAGGGGCACAGGGACACACGCCTCGTGGACGAGACGGCAGAAGTGCGCCTGCGTCTGGTGCTGCACGTCTTTGACAAACACCTTGGGCGGAACGATGTACAGCGCAAAACGCTGCGCTCCAGTGCCCGCATCCACGCCCCAATCGAAGCGCAGGGCTTCCCCCAGCGGGAAGCTCTCTTCCATGGCCAGCAACTCAGGATCGTAGTAATCCATCGTAATGGTGGCGAGGTAGAGGCCCGCTTGGTTCCAGGCCAGGTACACGTCACCAAAAACGACTTCGGGCGCGGGGGCGACGAGATCAGGCACCAGCGCCCGCTCCTTGGGCCAGTCACGTAGCGCACGGTCGTGGAGGTGAATCTGCGCCTCGGGGATGACAAACGGCGTCCGGGCTGGTGGGTGCAGCGCTTGGTGTCCAGCCTCCTGGTGCAAGGCAGCGAGGCGGGGATTGACCTGGCGAAACACCTCGGTCAGGGCCTCATACGGCTGGTCATAGAGATCCACCAGGCCAAAATTGTAATCCTCGCCGTCTGGGCGTCCACCGAAGGGATGGTCATAGTATTGGAACCAGTGGATACCCAGCATCTGTGGCAGCTTGGCAAAGGCCTGCGCCGCGGCGTGCGCTCCCTTGGCCCGCTCTGCCTGGGTGGGCACGGTCATCAGGTGGCCTTTGTTGAGGCTGCCCGAGCGATTCTCCTGCGCTGCGAAAAACCACTCGGAAACCAGTACAGGCTTGTTCTGGGTGAGCTGGCGCAGGCCCTCGAAGTAATAGCGTGCCAGGCTGCCATCCTGACCATCGACATCGTAATTGGTGGCAAGGGCATCCAGATACGGCGTCATGGGACGCACGGCGTCGGGATCGTAGTAAATTTGCAGGCGATCGCCAAAGATCAAGGCTTCGGGATCCGCGTCACGCATGGCGCGCTGCACGAGCCGGTAGTAGGCCTCTGCCACCAGGCTGGTCCAGCGGCGGATCACCTGGATGCCCGTGCCGCCAGGCCGCAAATGGGTTTTGACGTCGTGGCTCTGGAGCAGGGCGGCAAACGACAGCACGTCAGGTGGTGGCACAAAATCGCGCACGAACCGTTCCCAGTCGTTGGCATAGTGCTCCTGCAACAGGCCGGTGAGTTTGTGCTTCGTGTGATTGCTCGGGGGCAGTTGCAAATAATAGACGAATAGGGCGCTGTACCACCAGCCGATTTCGTTATCGGAGAAATAGCCGATGCGGTAAGGATTGCCCTTATACGGGGCCACGAGCTGCTGCGCCCACGTGCGCATTTCTGCCTCCATGGTCGGGCGGAAGGGGTCATGCCAGACAAAGCGCGACTGCCGACCCAACTCCAGGTTGGCGATGAATGGCATGGGCAACTGAGACGGCCCGAGTGACCAGCCGCCTGCCGTATTAAACCCCCAGGCAGCCAGCCGTTGCCGCGTGCTATGTATCCAGGTGGGCAGATCCGGCGCAAACGTGCCCCAGTGGTACGACAGGCGCCCCTCATGCAAGCGACTGGGATAGCCTCCATCGAGCACATTGACTCCGATGGACCAGAAGCGCTCGCCGCACGGGGTGAGCAGCCAGGCGGCGCCCTCGTGGGTGGCAATCTGCCATTGCGCGTTGGGAGCCGCCGTAAAGTCGGCACAGGCATGCACATGCGGGGTGGGGACCATGCCGAGGCAGATCAGCAATATGAGGGCACTCCACACCTGCGGCATCCCGGATCGCATAGTATGTCACTCCATGTTACGTTAACGTTGCGCCTCTCTAAGCAAGCATCTATAGAAACAGACCCCCTTGTCAAGGCCCCGGGAGGCACGCCCTCCGCCTTTTTGCCTTTCTCAGCCCGATATGCTACGTTCAACCTCGCACTTATGGCGTCGAGGAGAGACGGGCTGCCGCGTGGGGAGAAGAGAGATGATTCGCGAGGGGATTCAGGCCGTCGTGGCCGGGCGTGATCTGACCGAAGCCGAGGCCAGTGCCGTGATGACCGAGATCATGGACGGGGAGGCCACGCCGGCCCAGATCGCGGCGTTTATCGTCGGTTTGCGTATCAAGGGGGAAACCGTCGCCGAGATTACCGGGTGTGCCCGGGTGATGCGGGACAAAGCGACGTTCATCCATACGCCGCCGGGCTCGACGCCAGTGGATACGGCGGGGACGGGTGGTGATGGGGCGCAGACGTTTAACATTTCGACCACCGCAGCGTTTGTCGCCGCCGGGGCTGGGGTAGTGCTGGCCAAGCACGGCAACCGGGCCGCGTCCAGCCAGTGTGGCAGTGCCGATGTGCTCGAAGCCTTGGGCATCAACATCAACCTGGCCCCGGCTGGAGTGGAAGCCGCCATGCGTGAGGTGGGCATCGGCTTTCTCTTTGCCCCGGCCTTGCACGGCGCCATGCGGCATGCCATTGGCCCACGGCGGGAAATCGGGGTGCGCACGGTGTTCAATATCCTGGGGCCGCTGACCAATCCGGCGCGATCCCGACATCAATTGACCGGCGTCTACGATGGCACGCTGACGGCCGTGATGGCCCAGGTGCTGCATAATCTCGGGGCCCAGCGGGCCTTTGTGGTGCACGGCAGTGATGGTCTCGATGAACTCACCACCACCGGCCCGACGCTGGTGGCGGAGGTGCAGGGCGGGGCCGTGCGCACCTATACGCTGCACCCCGAGGAGTGCGGCCTGCCCCTCAATCGTCCTGAGGATCTCCGTGGTGGCGACGCGCCGCACAATGCGGACGTGACCACCCGTGTGCTACGCGGGGACGACGTGCCCCAGCGCAACATCGTGCTCCTCAACGCCGCGGCAGCCATTGCGGCTGGCACAGCCGATCAGAGCATCGCGGCCTGTATGCCCCTGGCACGAGAGGCCCTCGACAGTGGACGGGCCCTGGCTACCCTGGAACGCTTACGGGAGTTTACCCAGCAATGGTCGCCGACATCCTAAGGCGGATTCTCGACTGGAAACGCCAAGAAGTCACTCTCGCCCAGCAGGCCCTGCCTCTAACGGAGTTACGCCAGCGTTGCGCCAGTGTGCCGCCAACACGCAGTTTGTTTGCGGCGTTACAGGCGCAGCCCGATGGCCTGCCGCGCATTATTGCCGAAATCAAAAAGGCTTCGCCGTCGGCGGGGCTGATTCGGGCGGATTTTGATCCAGTGGCCATCGCCCAGGTGTACGAGCGTCACGGGGCGGCTGCCATTTCCGTACTGACGGATAGCCACTTCTTTCAGGGGGAACTGCACTTTCTCACGCTGATCCGACAGCAGGTGCAGATTCCGCTCTTGCGCAAAGATTTTGTCATCGACCCCTATCAGCTCTACGAAGCGCGTTGTGCTGGCGCCGATGCCGTGTTGCTCATTGCCGCAGCCCTCGATGTTCCCCAGTTGGTGGACCTGGCCGCCTTGAGCCAGGAGCTGGGACTGGAGCCGCTGGTCGAGGTGCACACGGCGGCGGAGTTGGAGCAAGCCCTGGCGTGCTCCTGTCGTATGATCGGCGTCAATAACCGCGATCTCCACACCTTTCACACCGATGTGGCCACGACCCTGACGCTGCGTCGCTCTATCCCCGCGGACTATCTGGTGGTCAGCGAAAGCGGCCTCAAAGATCACGCCACTTTATGTCACCTGCTTGACCATGGGGTCGCGGCGTTTTTAATTGGTGAATCGTTAATGCGCGAGGCGGATATTGGCGCGCAACTGGACGCCCTGCGTGGTGTGTAATGTCGTTGACCAAGAAAGGATGCTCGCAACATGCCAGCCTATATCATCGTTGAGCTTGAAGTCACCGACCCCGTAGCGTTTGAGGAATATCGCAAGCAAGTCCCCGCCACTATTGCGCAGTATGGCGGGCGTTACGTGGTGCGGGGTGGCGCCACCGAGACGCTGGAGGGCGGTTGGAACCCCAAACGTCTGGTCGTGCTCGAATTCGCCAGCATGGATCAGGCCAAGCGCTGGTACAACTCTGAAGCATACCGGGCTCCCAAAGCCTTACGCTTCACGGCAGCGACCAGCAAGGCGATCCTGGTCGAAGGGGCCTAGAATGCTGAGCCATGGCTGCGCCGGTGCCCATGTGCAGTGCATCATGTGCAGTGCATCATTTTTTGTGGTGCTGAGTGGGGTGAAGACCTCATCGGGTGTGCTGACTCCTGCCGAGCGCGACGTGACTGAAGGCCGGCTCACCTGTCGTACTGAGGCTGCGACCGAGTTCGGCAAGGCTGACGCCCTCCTGGAACGCATCTTCTAACTCGCGAGTCAACACCAGGGTCTGGCGCAACACGCCTCCAGTCAGGCGCAGCGCGTCGCTGTCGTGCAGCGCCTGACCGAGATTCGCGAGGCCGATTCGCTGGTTGCCTTTGTTACCCTGGTGTTCGGCAGTCGTAAAAGACAGCCTATCTCCGTTGCGGCAAGGTCGTCCTTCTCGTTTGTGGACCGTGGGCAGCGGTGCGTCCAGCCAATGGCGCAACCGATCTTGGGCCGCAGCAGGCCGCGGCAAGATGCAATGCGCAAACCTGAGCGTCTCAAAGATTGCACAGCAGCCCCCAGCGTCCACGCTCATAGGCGGGCGTTGGGTCCGCAGTTGCGCACAGGCGCGCGCCTGGCGCGTCGTGTCGGCCAAGCGCACCCCCGCCTGTATGGTGGGACACAGAGGAGACACACGAGAGCTTCACACCCCCGTGAGGCCATACCAGACCAGCGCGCTCTCACGGGTTGCACGCAGGTTGTTCCGGTGCCAGCCGCCACGTGTCCTCTGGGTAGCGTCCTGCGCACTCTCAGGACGCTCTG
>SXND01000100.1 GCA_005777235.1 Pseudomonadota bacterium | reverse complement strand
TGCGGTCGGCCCCGACAATGACCAGGTCAATCTTGCCGGCCTGCATGAAATAGCCCGCCATGTTATCGGTGATTAGCGTCACCGGGATGTGATCGCGTTGCAATTCCCAGGTGGTGAGACGTGCCCCTTGTAGAAACGGACGTGTTTCATCGGCAAACACCTGGATGCCCAGGCCGGCGAAGTGCGCGGCCCGGATGACCCCAAGGGCCGTACCATAACCCGCCGTGGCCAACGCCCCGGCATTGCAATGCGTCAAGATGGTACTGCCCGCCGGCACCAGAGGCAGGCCCGCCACACCAATACGCCGATTGATGGCAATGTCCTCGTCGAGCATGCGCTGCGCTTCCGTGTAGAGGGCCTGCTGCAGCTGGGGGAGTGGCGCTTGCTGGTGCTGCCGCACACAGGCCCGCATGCGTGCAATGGCCCAGAAGAGGTTCACGGCCGTGGGCCGGGTCTGCGCCAGGGTGTGGCAGATGTGCTCCAGCTGCGCGGCCACGGCCTCGGGCGCGCCAGGGGCGATGTTGTGGGCACCGAGGGCAATACCGCCAGCCGCTGCGACGCCAATAGCGGGGGCTCCGCGTACCACCATGGTCCGAATGGCCTCGGCGACCTCCTGGTAGGTACGGCATTCGACATACGCTTCCACCATGGGGAGTTTGCGCTGATCGAGCAGTCGCACACAGTCGGGGGCTAGCGCAATAGTGTGAATGAGGGATTCCATCATCGTCCCAACTTAAGCAGAGGCCAGACCCAACGCCGCCGCCACCTGGGCCGGAGTCAGGCCAGTAATGTGTACCAGTTTGTCGCGGCTGCGGTCGCCCGCTTGGAGGCATAGCTGGGCGCGGGCAACGTGCAGGGCTTGAGCGAGAAACGCCAAACAGGCGGCATTCGCCGCCCCGTCCACGGGTGGCGCCGTCAGGCGTAGACGGAGAGCGCCCGCTTGCACGCCGTCGAGGCGCGTAACACTGGCGCGTGGCTGGACCCGCACACGTAGGAGGGTGCCGGTAGCGGTAGCACTCAAAGGTTCCATAGCGTGGCGCCGCGTCTCATAACGGACGAGATGTCCGTTTCATACATACGCTACCAGTTCCCCAGGGTTTTCCCTGGGAGCGCCACGCGCCAGCGTGGCTGCCGGAGCCGGGCTGGAGCCCGGCGTTCCCAGGGGGGACTGGCGCAGGACTGAAGAAATGGACATCGAGGTATCTATTGCATACATACCTCGCCAGCCAAAGTAGGGGCAAGGGCCATGCACGAGTGCAAGTATGTATAAGGGACATAAAGTTCTATAGGAGTCGCATCGGGTTAATGCCCAGGATGACGGCCCAACTCGGCAGAACGCTCCGTGGCCCGGCGCACCGCTTCCATCATCAAACCCCGTAAACCACCGCTTTCCAGGGCATGCATGCCGGCGATGGTCGTACCAGCGGGCGACGTCACCATATCTTTCAACTCGCCAGGGTGTTTGCCGGTCTCCAGGACCATTTTGGCAGCTCCGAGCACCGTCTGCGCTGCCAGGGTGGTGGCACTCTGACGCGAGAGGCCCATAAGCACCCCACCATCGGACAGGCCTTCGATCAGGGCAAAGATAAACGCCGGGCCACTGCCGCTGAGCCCGGTGACCACGTCCATCATATCGTCGCTGACCACCAGGGCCCGGCCCACCGCGTCAAAAATGCGTTGCACCAGGGCAATGTCCTGCGTCGTCGCCGCCTGACCGGGGGAGATCCCCGCAGCTCCGGCGAGGACCAGAGCCGGCGTATTGGGCATGACCCGCACCACACGCCGGTTGGCGCCCAGGGCCTGCTGCAAGGTCTGCAAGGTCACACCCGCGGCAATCGAGATCACCAGCTTATCGTGGTTGAGCACCGGGGCCATCTCCGCCAGAATCGTTGGCATGATCTGGGGCTTCACCGCCAACACAATCACATCGCTCTCTTGCACGGCGTGCTTGTTGTCGGCGGAGGCGGTAATGCCATAGGTCGCTTGCAGGTAGGTACGGCGCTCGGGCATGACATCTGTGGCCAGAATATGCGGCGGCGGAACGTCCAGGCCGCTGAGTAGCCCTTTAATGAGGGCCTCGGCCATATTCCCGCCACCAATAAAGGCAAAACGCACATGTTCAAGCATGTTCGACACCTCGTACCGGTGGACGGGCGCCAAAGATGGCCGTGCCCACCCGCACCAGGGTGGCGCCTTCTTCAATGGCAACCTCGAAATCCGCCGTCATACCCATAGACAATTCCTGCCACTCCATCCCGGCAATCTCTTGCTGCACCAGGCGATCGCGTAGCTCGCGAACCTGACGGTAGAAGGGCCGCGCCCCTTCAGGATGCACGGTCGGGGGCGGCACGGTCATCAGACCACGCACCTGTACATGCGTCAACGCCGCCAGCTTTGGGGCCTCGGCCAGCAGCGTCTCGGGGTCGAAACCGCTCTTGCTCAACTCGCCGCCCACGTTGACTTCCAGCAGCACCGCCATGCGACGTCCCAGGCGCTCAGCCCGGCGGTTGATCTCTTCGGCCAGGGCCAAGGAATCCAGAGAATGCATCATATCAAAGAGGTCAAACATATAGCGCACTTTGTTGCGTTGCAGGGTGCCAATCAGATGCCATTCCACACCCTGACGACCTAGTTGGCCCATCTTATCGCGGGCTTCCTGCAAATAATTTTCGCCCAGAATCGTCACCCCTGCGGCAATGGCGGCGCGCACGCGGGCGGCGTCCACCGTCTTACTGGCGGCGACCAGACGTACGCTGGCGGGATCGCGGCCCACGCGTAGCGCCGCCTGGTGGATGCGTTCCTGGACACGCGCCACATTGTGCGCGATAGAGAGCGTTTTTTCGGTGTCGTGTGTTGCAGTCTCGAGCATACTGTAAGCCCTCACCAGTGGAAGAGGGGAAAGACCGGCTGCCTCATGGTGCTTCTCCAGGACTGTAGCACTTGCGCTGCCCTGGTACCAGTGTTAAGGTTGCCCTCAGACGATCGTGGCGCACGAGCTGGAGGAAGCATGACACACACACAACCGGACCAACCGCAGGCCTATCGCTGGGTCATTTTAGCTTCAGCCTGCCTGATGGGTTTTATGCTGGTGGGCGCCCGAGAAACGCTGGGGAATTTTCTCAAGCCCATCACCACGGAGCTCCAATGGGATCGCGAAACCATTTCGCTGGTGGCGGCGATTAACCTCTGGTTGAGCGGCCTCTTACAGCCCTTTACTGGCTATATCATGGACCGCTTTGGCCCCAAGTGGTTGATGACCACCAGCGTGGCGTTGTACGGGATCGGCGTCCTGCTGGTGGCCTTCACGCACTCGGTATGGTATCTGGTGGTGGTGTACGGCATTCTGGTGGGTTCCGCCACCGCTGGCTCGTCGATTAGCCTCACCAATGCCATGGTGGCGCAGTGGTTCCCGGCCCAGCGGCGTGCCTTTGCCATCAGCCTCAACAATGCCGGGGTGGCTTTGGGACGCCTGGCCTTGTTATCGCTGAGTTTTTATGCCTTGACACTCTATGGTTGGCGCTCGGCGCACATCTTTCTGGGTGTGGCGATTCTCGTTGTGGCGATTCCAGCCGCCCTGCTCTTACCCCGGTATCAATCATCCTCCACTGGGAGCGGTGGGCGGGCCAGAGCCACGGTGCCGGCACCACTGGAAGTGACGCATTGGACAGATTCCCTCAAAACACTGCCGCTCTGGCAGCTCATGGGGGGGTATTTTGTCTGTGGGATGACCGTCAGTCTCAGCATCCATTTCATTGCCTTCGCGACGGATCACGGTTTTAAGCACGCCGAAGCGGTGACGGCCCAGAGTACGATGGCCCTGATGATCTTTTGTGGCGCGCTGCTGGCTGGTCTGGTCTCGGACCGTATTGGCCGTAAAAATGTCCTGGGGATTGCCTATGCCATGCGTGCTGTGGCCTTCGGCACGTTGCTGTGGTGGCACCACTGGCTGGCGCTCTATGTCTTTGCCGTCTTAGGTGGCTTGTCGTGGTTGGCCACGCCACCGTCGGTGACGGCCCTCACCGGAGAAATGTATGGCATGCGCACCCTGGGCACCCTCGGCGGCCTCTCGCTGCTGTCGCACCAGATTGGTGGTGGGCTGAGTGTCTGGCTGGCGGGCAAATTTTTTGATGTGACGGGCAGTTACGACATCTCCTTCACTCTGGCGACCATTGCGCTCGTCGGGGCGTCTCTGGTGAGCTTTGGCATCGCCGAGCGGCGCTACTCCATTCGCTACGCCCCGCCCGTGGCTGCGACGGGTGACTGAGCGCATCACACCCGCGTGCGGCGCAGCAAGCGCTCGCCATAGCGGCTCATCGGCAGCGGAAAAACCGGCGTATGCCGTAGCCTCCGCATCAGGGGAATGGCCTGGAGTAGCCGCCAGCAGGCCCACGCACTGAGCACCAGCCGCAGCAGGGCAGAGGGCCTCTGAGTAACGAGCAGCAGCACCCCACTATACAGGCTGATCCCGACGCATATCCCCGTCGCCGCATACAGGCAGACGCTGCTGCCATAGCGTATGCCATAGCCCAGCCCCAGCAGGCTCACGGCCACCAGCAGGCCGGGCCCGCTAAAACCCTGCCAGAATCCGAGCCCACCGAGAAGATGTAAGCACGTGTAGAGCAGGCCGAGAAAAATGACCAGATTGGTGGTGCGGCTCAAACGTTGTAGCGGCGTCAACTGTCGCATACGGCGTCAAAACCTCGCAATGGCATGTGCTCTCTTTTACCTTTTGTTCTATGTTGTCCATGAGTTGAATGACATTTTTTTTGACAATTTTGTATATTAGGCAATTCTTTTGTCGACAGTAGAACAAAAAAGTGTGACTTGCTTGCAGGCCCACCTTCTCGGTATGTCTCTCCACAGCGATACTTACAGCACAAAAGGCACTTTGGCTAGATGTGGCATGAAAACTGCTCCCTCGTGTCCTCAACACAGGCATCTCCAGGCCGACTTCTTGACGCAAGAGGCGTGGCGTGGAGCGATCAGGCCCTATCTACCAAGAGAATGTCACCATGCATGATGTGGAACACCACCGTAATGTACGCCAGAGAGACAAGATGCTGCGGCGCTTGCGTGCCCTCCTCCTCGCCGGTGTTATCGCCGTGCTGTCGCTCACGGCTCTCCCCAGTCGTAGCTTTGCCAAGGACACGTTTACGTTGGCCGTCAGCATCTACGCTGGCTGGATGCCATGGTACTATGCCAAGGATCACGGCATTGTGAAAAAATGGGCCGATCGTTATGACATCACGATCGAGGTCGTGGAAATGGATTATATCCCGAGTATCGAGGCCTACGTCGCAGGCAAGGCCGATGCGTGCGTCATGACCAACATGGAGGCGCTGGCGCTGCCAGCCAAAGCCGGCATCGATACCACGGTGGTTATTGTCGGCGACTACTCTAATGGCAACGATGCCATCCTGGTACGTGGTATCCCGGATGTCAAAAGCCTAAAGGGTACCACCGTGTCCCTGGCCGAATTCTCGGTGAGTCACTATCTCCTGGCTAGGGCCTTGGAAATGTCCGGCCTGAAGGAGTCGGATATCAAACGGATCAATACGTCGGACTCGGACATTGCTCCGGCCTTTCTGGCCAATAAGAGCCAAAAAGCCGTGGTGACCTGGAACCCGATGGTGATGAGTATTGCACAAACACCAGGGGTCAGTACGATTTTTGACTCGTCCAAGATTCCGGGGGAAATTCTCGACCTGCTGGTGGTCAACACCAAAAAACTGCGTGCTGATCCGCGCCTTAGCGAAGCACTGGTTGGCGCCTGGTACGAGGTCATGGGCCTCATGGCGCAGCCCGGCCCGGAGGCGGAGAAAGCCCTCGGGGAGATGGCCACCCGCTCGAACTGCTCGCTCAACGACTACAAAGCCCAGCTACGTACCACGGCCATGTTCTGGACGCCTGCGACAGCCATCGAGTATGCCAGCAGTGCCGAAGTCAAGCAGAAGATGGACTTCGTGCGCACCTTCTGCTTCAAGCATGGTCTGCTGGGCGAAAATGCGCGCAGCGTCGATGTCGTCGGCATCAGCTATCCCGACGGGGCTGTACAGGGCGACCCCAGCAACGTGAAACTACGTTTCGACACGCAGTTCATGGACAAGGCGAAGAGCGGCCAGTTGCGCCAACCCTGAGCAAGGAGCCGTTGTGAAGGATTTCTTCAGAACGGACGTCGCCTTGCGTCCGACCACCAGCTTTCTCCTGTCCATCCTGTTCTTTGTGGTGGCCATCATAGCGTACTTTACGGCTTCCTACTCTCGGCATATCGAGAATCCGCAAGACAACGTCATGCCCACGCTGTCTCAGATGCTCGATGGTATCCAACGCACCGCCTTTGAGCGTGACCGGAACGGCGACCTGCGCCTGTGGGTCGATACGGCCGTCAGCGCCCAACGTTTTGGCATCGCCATTGGGGTGCTCTTTCTGGCCATTCCGCTCGGTGTTGGGATGGCCTTGTTTCCCTACGTGGAAGCACTGTTTTACCGCTTTCTGGTGTTTTTCGACAAAATTCCCGCGCTGTCGGTGCTGCCGATCCTCTTTATCATCTTTGGCCTCGGTGAACTGTCAAAAATTGCCTTGATCATCATCGGTGTCTTCCCAACTATTGCGCTCGATGCCTACCTACGGGCCCAAACCATTCCACGCGAACAGGTGCACAAAGCCCATACGTTGGGGGCTTCTGAGCACGATATTGCCTACCGTATCGTGCTGCCACAGATTTTTCCCAAAATGCTGGACACCATCCGGCTCAACCTCAAAGCCACCATGCTCCTGCTGATCGCGGGCGAATCGCTGGCGGCAACGGTCGGTTTAGGGTATCGCATCTTCGTCGTCCGGCGGTATGTCGCCATGGACATTATTATCCCCTATGTCCTGTGGATGACGATCTTACTCTTCCTACTCGATTGGGGGATCCAGGGGGTGATCAAGGCGCGCTACCCCTGGCTGGATAAATAACGCCGTCGTGTCTGGAGAACTATGCTAACAGATAGCCCGTATCTCATCAGTCTACAAGATGTCGAGGTCAGCTACGCGACCAACGGCGGACGACACGTCATTCTCAACAATATCGGCCTCAACGTCAGTCCAGGCGAGTTCTTGTCGGTGGTCGGATCCACTGGGTGCGGCAAATCCACACTACTACGGCTCATCCTCGGCGCGCAATTACCCACACGCGGCCAAGTGGTTGTCGCCGGTCAACCAGTACGCAGAGTCAACCGCGACTGTGGTATTGTGTTTCAGAAGTACTCCCTGTTCCCGCATCGTACCGTCTTAGAAAACGTGGCCTTCGGTCCCCTGCTCGAACGGACCACGATATGCCAGCAGGTCATGTACACACCGACCTACCGCCGTATCCGACGACAATCCCTGGAGGCAGCGCGCGCGTATCTCAATCGTATCGGGCTCAAGCCCGACGACGGCGTCAAATATCCGTATCAGCTGTCGGGGGGGATGCAACAGCGGGTAGCCATCGCCCAGGCGCTCCTCATGCAGCCGCAGGTGTTGTTGATGGATGAACCCTTTGGCGCTCTCGACCACAACACGCGGCTGGAGATGCAAGAGCTGATCTTGGAGCAATGGCAAGCGTATGGCATGACCATGGTCTTTATTACGCATGACCTCGAAGAGGCGTGTTACGTCGGCACACGCGTCGTCGGGCTCTCACAGCATTGGACGGATGACGACAATACCCCGGGCGTGGGGGCCACCGTCGTGACGGATGTGCCGACACCCGGAGGGCATCCCAAACCCATGGAGATCCGCGCCACCACGGAATTTACCACCCTGCTGGAGCACGTACGGCAATCGGTGCTCACTGCCGACAAGCCGTAGCGACGGCCATGCGGGCATCTGACGCAGCGCAAGGCCCTATGGCCGACACTATGTTAGGCCCACCACGCTACTGGCCATGGCGGGTATGCGGGGTCGTCGACGGGACGCTGGTCTCTCAACGGTGTGTGCCCCTCACGGCTTGGTGCGGCTCGGCAGATGGCCGGAGCGCACCTGGCAGGCGAGGACATCACAGATCACACGTGTCGAGATTAAACTGGTGATCTCGGCGGCATCGTAAGGCGGAGAGCACTCGACGATCTCCATGCCGGCTAACGGCTTGCTGTCGGCGATGATTTGCAGGAATTTCAACACTTCGCGCGGCAAGAAGCCGCCTGGTTCCGGCCAGCCAGTGCCAGGCACGAACGCGGCGTCCAAACAATCGACATCGAAGCTCAGCCACACCGCGTCGACGCCGTCCCAAGCCACTTCAAGCGCGCGTTTGGCGGCATTCTCAATCCCCATCTCCACGCAATCGGTCACCGTCATGATCGTGGTTTGGCGTTCGCGTCCGGCCTTCACGCCGGGGCGTGGCGCCTGCCAACCGCCAATGCCGATCTGCACGAGATTCTTCGCCGGCACGTTGGGAATGTTCGTGGCGTGAAACCACGGGGTGGTGTGCATGCGTTCGTCAAGATCGGTGTCTTGCGTGTCCACATGCCGGTCGAAGTGAATGATACCGAGCTTACCGCCATGGAGATGCTGGGCTACCCCCCGCACGGTCGCGAAGCCCAGGGAGTGGTCGCCACCGAGCACCACGGGAAACGCCCCACTGGCATAGACGTGCGCGACGCCTTTACTGACCTGATCAAACGTCTTTTCGATGTTGCCGGGAATGGTAAACACATCGCCGAGATCGCACATGGAGATCGACTCCCGGAGATCCACCCCGAGCTCAAAGCTATAGGATCCATACAGTGCTGAGATCTTGCGAATGCCCTGCGGGCCAAACCGCGTGCCAGACCGATAGGTCGTGCCGCCATCGAACGGTGCCCCGAGAATGGCCACATCATACTGACCGCATTTGCGGACGTCTTCGACGTAGGGCGCTTTGACAAACGTGTTGATCCCGGCGAAGTGCGGGAGTTCTCCCCGACTAAACGTGGGAATCCGCCGATCCTGAATGGAGTCAGCCCCATGAAGACCTAATTCGAGGCCACGGGCGATTTCTTCCTCATACTTCGTGGTCGGCAGCAGCGCCTCAGCTTCGACAGCGTATTTCGCCTCCGGACCATAATGGTCATGGAGGGGCACCTTGCCTGTGTATTGCCATTTTTCAGCCATAACCTTTGCTCCTTTCGCATGTTGTATAAATTTGCGCCAGAGCATACCCCCTTCGCCATGAGAGCGCACCAAGAATGCGGCTGGCACCGGGCTGCCAGGGCCTTATTTGGCAGAGCACTCTGTCCCTGATAGATGCAGGCTACACCACAGGACGAGATGAGCATACGACTCAAGCGTGGCAGGGCATCGACTATGACGTGTGGCGTCAAAACCTTCCGAGCAATGTCCCGACAAATCCGTTACACTGTAGCGCCGCATCAGCCTGATATGCAGACCATCAGCACTTGACGCGTCGTGTAGAGGGTTGATACCCCACCGAGGTCAGGCTGCACAACCTCGGCCCGTGCGCCTGGTCGCCCGGTCTTCACCCAAGTGTACCGCAGCGCCATCCGCCCACCGGGGGAGAGGCTTCCACCCCACACGTGCGAGGGAGATCCCATGGCACACACATCGCAGGAAGATGTGGCAAGTCGTTTAGAGGCGATGGATGATCGCCTGGCCCGTCTGGAGACATTGCTCCTCGGACTTACCCAACGCTTTGAACCCCACACCCCAGATGTGAGTCAAGTCACGGCGAGCATTCAAACGTGGGTGACGGACTACGTCTCCCTGCGTCTGCAACAGCTGGTGCCGGAGACCTGCGAACACCCCCCGGAGCCCGAGGCCAGTGACGGCCCCTACCTGCCTGGGACCACCACGCCCTGCACGGAAGAAGTCGTACACCGTGTCGGCCGTATCCCGATTCCCTTTGTGCGCCAGATGGTCGTGGATAAAGTGGCGCAGCAGGCCCACGCTGACAGCGTGGCGCGTGTGGATGTGGAGTTTTTTGAAAAGTCCGCGACGTTTTGACAGTGTAAACTGGCAGGAGAGGATCTCCTGAGCTTTCAACACTGGCAGCAGCACGTCTTGGCTGGCCCCCCTCTCAGTGTGGGCGGTGGGCTTACGTAGCCCGGCGCCCAGCCGCCTCATTGGTTGGTCAGCGTATAGACCATGTCGCTCATAAAGCGCTTGAACGATTCGTTCTCCACGCATTGCTTGTACACCTGGGTATCCTCCTGTAACAGATGCTGCATGGCTTTGCCCAGGGCCTGGTCGTGCGCCAGACGTGCAGTGTGCGGCGTGTTCGCCATGGCATGCTGGTACGCTATCTCCCGCGGCAACCTGCGGCGCGATGTCATCGCGGATACGCCTGGCGCCGTATGTCCAGCGTATGGCACACACACGGCACCGTGCCAGTTCCCGTGTAATAGGGCAGGCCGCCCGTCCCCTGGGGGAAGGAACCATCACCGTGGCCACGGTCACCATTTTTGATCAGACGTACATGCTCCCTGCGGTCACCAGCACACGCTTTCAGCACCTGCACAGCGCGGTCCGCGCCCAGCAGCGCCTCATTCACGAGGGCACCCGCCCGCGCTCGCGTCTGCTCGGCATCCTTCCCCGCCCGCCGGTACCGGTGAGCGTTGAGGAACGTTGGCAGGAGCTCGATGCCCTCGTCCGCAACTATGAGACCATTCTGCAGGAGTTGCGTACCAGCAAAGACGCCTATCAGGCGTTTTTCGCCCAGATGGCTGCCGACGTGCGGCAGTTTGTGCTGGCCAAGAACGCCGAGTCGCGGCACCTGGAAGAGGAGCGTCTGGCCGCGCATGCCAGGGCGGCGGCGGGGGGCAATCAGGCGGCGCAACGCGCCTTTGAGGACAATGGCGAACTGTTGCTGCACACCGTGCGCTTGCGCGGTCAGGCCACGCTGTTGCTGCTGAAGAAAATTACCCTATGTCAGCAGGGGCTCAGTCGCCTGGTGGAGGACCAGCAGGTGCAACAGCACGTCTTACAGGCCCTAGTGGAGGACATGGACCTGCAACGGCAGGCGTATCAGCAGCGCCGGCGCATTGAGGAGCACCTGCGTGAGGCCGAGGAGATGGCGCGGGTGGCGCAACAATTTGAAGCGCATCTGCGCGACCATCTCGGGCCGCTGCAGAGCCTCATCGAGCAGGTGGTGCAGGTGGATAGCAGCCTGCACCGCACTGTGGAAGACATTGAAACGCTGACGCGCCAGATCGCTTCCCAAAGCGCCAGTCCGCTGCCGGGGAGTGAGGCCCTGGATGAGCGCCTGCTGGATTTTCTCACCAGGAGCCAGGTCAAAAAAGAACGCCTGCTGCACGTCTGGGAGCAGTGGGAGCGTGACGATGGCGCCGCCGAAGCCCTTGATGTCGAGATGGCCATCAGCAGCACTGGCACGCCGAGTCCGGTGCTGACAGCGCTGGGGAACCTCGAGATCCTGGTGGAAGCCCGCATGACTCTGTCCGCCTCGCCTGTGCCTGCCCCGCCGCGCCCCGCCGCTGGGAGCGCCGGCGTCTCGCCCGCTGCCATAGGAACCAGGGGGACCGTACTCCCAGGGGCAGCGGGGCCGGCACCACGTCTGGGAAATCGCTTGGGCATGGAGTATGTGTGCATCCACCCTGGCACGTTTGTCCGTGGCTCGGTGCATGGACATGGCAACGAGCGTCCGGTACATACAGTGCAGATCAGCCGGGCGTTCTGCCTCGGCGCCACGCCGGTGACACAGCGCCAGTGGCAGGCCGTCATGGGGCACAATCCCAGCCGTTTCCCCGGCCCGGAGCATCCGGTGGAGCAGGTGTCCTGGGAGGCCGTGCAGGAGTTTCTGCGCCGCCTCAATGCTCGTGAGGGCGTGACGTCCTACCGCCTGCCCACGGAAGCGGAATGGGAGTACGCGGCGCGGGCCGGGGCTACGACGGCGTATAGTTTTGGCGAGGACGTCGCGGTGCTGAGTGACTATGCCTGGTATAGCGCCAATGCCCAGGGAACGACGCACCCGGTGGGCCAGCTCCGGCCCAACGCCTGGGGCCTGTGCGATATGCAGGGCCTGGTGTGGGAATGGGTGCAGGATTGGCAGGGACCGTATCCCGCTGGGCCAGTAACCGATCCCACTGGACCACCCACTGGCACGCAGGGCCTGTTCCGCGGTGGTGGGTGGGACAGCGCTGCCGAGGACTGTCGTGTCGCCCGACGCCGCAGTGGGGCGCCGGGGTACCGCTATCGCAACCTGGGTTTGCGGGTGCTGCGGGAGGAGGACATCGCTCGTCCATACGAACTGGTTTGGCGATCATGACCACCAAGATCAGCCCGGCTTCCATACCATGCAAAGGACGACATCATGGCGAGTAGAATTTCCACGCATCCCGATATTTGCAATGGCAAACCTGTGATTGCTGGCACCCGCATTCCCGTACACACCATTCTCGCCTTTTTGGGCGAGGGGGACTCTCTTGAGGACGTGCTTGAGGAGTATCCTACGCTGTCGAGAGAGGATATCTATGCCTGTATGCAATTCGCTGCACAAGTGATGGCGCATCATTACGAAGTCCAAAAAATCGCATGAATGGTTTCTTATTGGATGAACACCTCCCGGCGCATCTCCAATTTACGCCGTCATGGCCAATTATTCCTGTTGGCGTGCTGGGGGTCAGTCCGACTGACACACAAATTTGGCAGTATGCGCAGCAACATCATCTAGTGATTGTGACGAAAGACGCTGATTTCTCCGATCGCTTTATGGTGGATGCTTCCCCACCAAAAATCGTCCATCGACGTTTTGGCAACATGCGGAAACGCGGTTTTCACGCGTTTCTCGCCAGGGTGTGGCCACAAATTGAAGCCTTGCTGGTCGATCACAGATATATTCGTGTCTATCGGGATCGCATGGAAGCTCTCCGGTAAAGGCACCCTGGATTGCCTCTGTGCTCCACCCAAGCTGCCTGGCGCTGAAGACGCACCTCTACGACCCACACGATCTCTACCCACACGATCTCTAACGTTGCTGGCTAATCGACATCAGACCTCTGCCTTCCTGTCGGCTGTTGGCACCCACACGGCAGGCCCCAGCGCTAGTCCACTTGATTACCGTGCAAGCGCGGCTTAGCCGTGGCAGCCACGTAGAGATTCTGCCTCTTGTTGTCCGCACAGTGATTGCCCTCCAGATGCGGCTGGGCCTCCTCCTGCACTGCGATGCCGTACGAGCCATTGCCGTGACAGACATTACCCCGCGCCTGGCCCCCAGCTTGGCCCCAGTAGCCCAGGCCCACCTGCGTATTGGCCTCGCAGCGATTGCCCTCGAGGTGCGGCTGCGCCTTCCCCTGCACCGCGATGCCGTACGAGCCATTGCCGTGACAGACATTGCCCCGCGCCTGGCCCCCGGCCTGGCCAAAGTAGCCCAGGCCCGTCCACGTATTGGCCTCGCAGCGATTGCCCTCGAGGTGCGGCTGTGCCTCCCCTGTCACCTGGATGCCGTGCAAGCCATTGCGCTGCGCCTGGCACGCGGCAATAGTGCCCCGCATCTGCCCGTAGAGGGACAGACCGCTTCCGCCACGCTTGTGCGCCTCATCCCACACCCCGCCGGTCACACGGCAACGGCGTATATCCACCTGCCCGCCGGCGACCACCACGACATCGGCCCAGGCCTCGCCCCGGTGCTCCACCGTCAGGTCATAGACGTGCACTAGGCCCACGCCCTCGCAGCGCAGTACAGCGCCCTCAGCCTCGCATACCAGACGTGTTTGCTCCAGGCCGGCGCCTTGCACGGTCAGCGCTTTGTTGAGTACGAGGGGTTGCGCCAGGCGGTACTCCCCGGCGGCTAACTCTAGCGTTGTGCCAGGTGCGGCCCGGCGCACCGCCTCTTGCAGCGTGCGCGTGCCCCCAGCGCCATCCGGCGTTACCAGCAGCCGTGAGCCGCGCAGCCGCTCCAGCCAGGCGCGCGCACTCCCCGGGCGCGCATCGCCAGCCCAGCCATCACCGCCTCGGCCACCGCAGCGCTGACCTCGGGCCGCAGTTGCTGGAGCGGTGGCAACTCCACCCCGGCAGCGCGATCCGTCGCCGCCACCGGCAGCACGCCAGTGAGCAGGTGATACGTCGTCGCCGCTAGGGCATAGACATCCGTATACGGCCCATGCTGCGCCTGCTGGGCGTACTGCTCCAGCGGCGCGTAGCCGGGGGTGATCAGCACCGAGTGGCGCTGCGTCTGCCCGGCGCTAAACTCGCGCGCCGTGCCGAAATCCAGCAGCACCACCCGCCCGTCCGGGCTGACCATGAGATTGTCGGGCTTGATGTCGCGGTGTAATAGCTCGGCGGCGTGTACCACCTCCAGGGCCTCAGCCGCCCGTTGTACATACGCCAGAACCTCGGCTTCGTCCAGGCGTCCGCCGCGCTCCAGCAGCAGCGCCGCCAGGGTCTGACCGCGCACGTACTCCATCACCAGGTACGCCGTGTTGTTAGCCTCAAAAGCGGCGTGCACCTGCACAATCCCGGCATGCCGGAAGCGCCCCAGGGCCTGGCCTTCCTGCACAAAGCGCTGCCGCGCCTCGGCGTACGTCTCCGGCGTCCAGGCCCCGGCCGGCACCACGGTGGCGCTGTGGCGCACGCAGCCGGCGGGGAAAAATTCTTTGATCGCCACCGGACGGCGCAGGCGCGTATCGCTGCCGAGATAGGTAATGCCAAAGCCGCCCTGACCGAGCACTTTGCCGACACTGTACGTCTGCTCCAGCAGCAGGCTGCCGGGCGTAAGGACGTGCGGCGCCGGGGCGGTGCCAGCGAACGGCGTGCCACAGGAACGACAGGCGGTGGCCTGGGGCGTGGTGGTGTCATGGCCGCAGACGAGACAGAGCATGGGGATCTCTCCATTGCCTTGATGTTAGACGATGGGGGCTCACCGGCTAGCTCCACAGATAGGATGGGCTGAGGTACGAAGCCCATCAAGCTGCGCCACACCATCGCACGCGTGTCACCCGTTGCATGTATTCGCCAGTCTCGAAGTCCACGGCGTCAGCAACGCCCCAATCCACGGGGTACACACCAGGCCTGACAAAACGGTGAAAGCGAGAATACGGCCAATCCGCCACTCGTTTTGCCCAGCCATGCTTGACCGGATTCCAATGAATGTAGTCGACATGCCTGTTGAAATCCGCGGCATCTGTGATCCAATGCGCCCAAAACCGGCGTTGCCATAGACCGCGCTCCCTTTTGCCCTGCCTGCTTTCCGTACGGCTTTCGCCTTTGGCAATCGTACGGGAAAAATACCCTTTGAGCACATTCCAACGGGTTGAATAGTCGGCGTCGCCCGCCGGCAATGTCCAGAGGCAATGCAGGTGGTCGGGCAACACCACGATGGCATCTATGGTGAAAGGGTGCCGCTGTGTGATAGAGCGGAACGCTTGGCGCAGATGGGTGATTTGTTCCACCAAGAGCCTATTGTTCTTCCGCTCGGCAAGGTTGACCGTAAAAAACCACGTGGCGTTGGGGATATACATTCTGCGGTAGTTGGTCATGTTCGCTGGTCTCTTGGATGGTGGGATGGGCTTCGTACCTCAGCCCATCCTATGTCGCTGCAGGGAGGTTCCTCCCTGTCGAGTCACAGGTCCGGACATCGCCCCCTACGTCCCCGACACACGCCGAATCTCCTCCTCTGACGGCACCCCCTGCATTGGCATGGTCGCCCCAAGTTGCAGCGTTTGCGTACGCCCACCCAGGGCCATAGTCTTGCGCGTCTGCGCCGTCAGCGTGCCGGTGCGCTGCAGCTCATCCAGGGCCTGGTGCAGCATCTGCGTCACGACGGCGTTGCCCAGACTCTGCGTTAAGCCCATGGCCACCTGCAAGGTCTGGCGGGCTTGCGTCGGGTCGCCGGGGGCCTGCTGCACGGCCTGTTGCATCAGGTGGTCCAGGTTCTTTTGCCGCACATAGCCCATCACCTCCTGATCCACCAGCGCAATGGCGGCTTCGTCCGTCGTAAACGTCACCCGGAGGTCGTGCGGTCGTAGTTCCACGTACTGGCCCAGGCCGGGGACGTTGGCGCTGACCCCGACCTGCGCCAGGCGCACCTGGCTGGGCGGGCGGGCGAGCCCAGACACGGTGAACTCCAGCAGCACCACGGTGTAATCCCCAGCCAGCACATTGCCCAGGCGATACGGCGCGGCCTCCAGGCGCACCGCGGCCAGGCTGGGATAGATGCGCGTGATGGCCTCCAGCGTCACGCCACGGGCGGTGGCGACGCTGGCCTGGACGTTGGTCACCACTTCGCGCACGGCGCTGCCCAGTTCAGCGTCCAGGATGGCCTCTAACTGCGCCACGTCCTGCACGTGATACGGACGGCCCTGCGTCACCTCGGCGAGGTCGCGCAGCAGAATTTCGTTGTACGTCTCGCCCAGGCCCAGGGGAATCAGCGGCGTGTTGTGCGCGGCCAACTGCGTGGCCAGGGCGCGGCAGTCGGCTTCATCAGCGGTCTGGCCATCGGTGAGCAGCCAGACGCGCTGGCTGACTTCCGGGGCCAGGACCGCCAGGGCCTCTTGGACGCAGCGCAAGCCTTGAGCCATGTGCGTGCCGCCGCCATGCTGCGGCAGGGTGTCGAGGGCCTGGTGGATGGCGGCCTTATCGGCCAGTGGCGTCAGCGGCAGCAGGGTGCTGGCCCGGTCGTCGAAGTGGATCAGCGCCACCTGATCCTCGGGCCGCAGGCGCGTATCGTCCAGCAGGCGATGCGCCATGGCGATGGCCTGCGCCAGTTTTTGCTCCGATGGCAGCGCCTCCTGGCCCTTGGGCGTGGCGCGGGCCGGTTCGTGCATGGAGCCGCTGGTATCCATGACGAATGCCAGCGCCAGGGGTGGGCGGGCGTGCGCCACGTCAGGCGGCGGGATCATCTTCAGCATCACGAAGAGTTTCTGGGCTTCCACGGTGTGGGCCCGTAGGCTGCTGTGATGCGGGGTGCAGAACAGGGTGAGCATGCGTGTGTCCTTCCACCAAGGCAGGGTCATTCTATGGGTACTGTACGACAGACGCCGTCAGGGTTTTCCTGGGAGCGCGGGCGTCTCGCCCGCTCCGACTGCGGGCGAGACGCCC
>SXND01000016.1 GCA_005777235.1 Pseudomonadota bacterium | reverse complement strand
GAGTAAGGTCTGTTGAGAGGGGCGGATTGCGCTGGACATGCTCCGAGAATCCCGTGCCGCCGGCCGAGACCACACGACTCAAGCGTTACATAAGGCACGCAGGGGATACCCATGACCCAGAATCTTTACTACAGTGTCAACAGAATCCTGTAATAATAGGCAACGTCCCAGCTTCAGCATTGCAAAATTTAACATCCCTTAGTGCCACGGTACAGATCAAGTAGAAAAAACTAGAGTCAGTAGTGAAGATGTAGTGAGGATAGCGTTTTTTAGCTTCCCCTTGGAGGGACAGTTCTCGGAGAAAGTCCTCTTCAGGGCCTTGCCGAACGCCGGGCCTGGAGCTGACGGCTTCCAGCGTCCGCTCCTGCGTCGCTCCCGCTTCCAGCCGCAGCTCAGGCCCGGCGTTCGGCGTCATCAGTTGGAGAGATAATCGTGGCAAGGAGCATCATCTGTCCCAATCCTAACTGCGGCTATAAAGGGACTCCGAAGCGCATCGCGCGAGGTAGCTTATTTGTCGGGTTAATCCTTTGCTTGTTTTTCTTGTTGCCTGGAATTCTCTACTTCATGTTCAAGAGCGGCTACAGAACTCTCTGCCCCAATTGCGGTCTTCAGTTGAGCGCAGATGTCTGAAAAGTTGGCCTCACCTCGCACTGCAGTGGACCCGGTCCGCCATGGTGCCTTCCCCTTACAGGTCGGTTCCTCTCAGCGGGCTGGGTCCGCTGAGCTGGGGTGTGCGGTTTCCACTTTGCAGACCATACAGGCATCGTGTAGGCTATGTATGACGTAGCATGCTGATCATGACGGACTCACCCGCTTCTGAGATAGCGAGATATGTTGACCTACAAAGCAATGTATAAGTTTTTTGAGCATGGTGTCCATGCGGAAGTGTTAGATTTCCCTGGCGCTATTACGGCTGGGGACACGCTGCAAGACGCCCGTCGGTTGCTGGCGAGCGCCTTGGTCGATATGGCGGAGACGGCCTTGCTCCATGGGGAACCACTTCCACCGCCTGACCCGTCATGTACTGATCCAGAAGCCGATGTAGAAGAGCCGATCCATTTGCTCCTGACCGCAGCCTCGCACATCCACGTCGTTCCGCAGATGGCTGTCCCATGAAACGGCGCGACGTGCTTCGCCACTTGCGGCAGCACGGGTGTCGGCTCGTGCGGGAAGGGGGAGAACATTCCATTTGGGAAAATCCCGCCACGCATCGTCGGACCTCAGTGCCACGCCATAACGAGATCCTCGAGTTCACGGCGGTACGCATCTGTCAGCAACTGGAGGTCCCTGAGCCCGCGTGATGGTCTTGCCTCTCCCAGGCACTGGAGGCGTTGTTCCGTGCCTGGGCAGCGTGAGGGGTGGGAACCAATGCGTGGTATGCGCGGGAGTCTTAACGGCGGGGCTCGGTGTGCATCCCCAGCCGAACAAGGCACTGGAGCCGCCCGCCCCCAGCGGGCATTGTTCGGCAGGTGGTCGTCGGTGGGTGGGGGCGGCGGCTCACCGCGGGCGTTAGGTTCCAGTCTTCCAAGAGGACGTAATCATGCTATAATCCTTTCTACCTTGCACAGAAGAGAACCTTATGAACTATCCCGTCATCATCCGGACTGAATCGGCGCACCAATACGTCGCCCAGCCGTTGGGTATCCCGGAAGTCAAGGTGGTGGCCACCACCGAGGCCGAGGCCATTGTTCGAGTCACCGAGGCCCTTGTACACTGGCTCACTGCTGCTAAAGTGGTCCAGGTAGCGGTACCAGACGAAGCGCAGGGCAATCCGTGGCTCGACGCGTTTGGGCGCTCGGCCACTGACCCGGACTTTACCGAGTTCCTGGAAGAGCTCCAACGCCAGCGCACCCTGGATACGCCGGCATGATCCGCGTGCTTCTCGACACGGATCACGTCAGTCTGCATGAAGGGGGCCATCTCCCACTGCGTGCCCGCCTGGCATCCGCTCCCCCTGAGACGGTAGCCGTCAGTGTCGTCACCGTGGAAGAGATGCTCCGGGGGCGCTTGGCCCTCCTGGCACGGCGTTCTGATGGCGCGGCACGGGTGCACGCCTATGCGAAGTTGCTGGAAACGGTGCAGTTCTTTAGCACCATCCCTGTCGTGCCTTTTGACATGGCGTGTGAGCGCCAATTTCAGGCGTTACGGGCTCTGCGGGTGCGTGTGGGCAGTCAGGATCTCCGCATTGCGGCAACGGCGCTGGTGCATAACGTGGTGTTGATCACCCGGAATCGGCGTGACTTCGAGCAAGTACCGGGGCTCAGATTCGACGATTGGTCGCAGTAGTGAATGCCGCTGATCGAAGAGCCGGTCAGGCGGTAAGCCATGGAACCTCACATCGGAGCCAAGGTACAGAACCTAACTATGGCGTCCAGCCGACTGGGAACAGCGTCCGCTCGTACCTCGCTTCCGCTGTTCCCAGTCGGCTGACGCCTAGCGTTAGGCGCCTACGGCGAAAGACTCTCAAAAGGAGGAGGTGTCGTTCCTAATCACGCAGGACATGGCTTTCCGATAGTAAGCGGACAATGTCAGCCGTCAAGACACCGCACTCACCGCAGCCACCAAGGAATGAATGAAACTAGAGAATATTGTTATTATGGTGCAAACCCTCATGGGTCAGGAGCAAGAACTGACCCCACAACTACGCGACGCATGCACTACTGGCACCATCGGGACAACCATGGGATAATCCCCTTTACAAATTTGGGGAGTGAAGCTGACTAACTCACCTGCCAGATCCATCCGTCCGTCAAACTGGTCAACAGCGTGTCGATGGCTTCTTGCAAACTGGTCGCTGAGTGCTGCAGGTGGATCTCGGCCACTGTCGAGCCGATGTGAATGCTCCGATATTCCACGACCACCTGGGTGGTGGCGGCATCGCGTTCACGCACGTGCATCTGAAACGACCGCGACGAGACCAGCCGCTCAGCAGGGTGTTTGAGGACGTCAAGATCGGTAATCTTCGGGAGGAGAACGTCACGAATCTCCCCACGGAGTTTCATACTGGTGGTGGTAAATTCCCTGGGTGGTTGGTGACTTTTGCTGCTAGGCATCGTGGGACTCCATCATCGGCACTTGTCTCCAGTGGTCGAGGGACTGCCCCCTACGCGGCAAGCCTGGCGGTCTCGAACGAGACCGCGCCGTGCAACTTTGGCACAGCCCTCCTTACAAGCTTGCACACGTATGTACGACATCTGGTCACGTCATGCAAGCGGAAGGCGGCGGGGGGGGCATCACGGACAAGAAAGCGAGGCACAACGTGGCCAGTGTGGGAATTATTGCTAATCCATCCTCCGGTAAGGACATCCGACGCCTCGTGGCGCATGGCTCGGTGTTCAACAACAACGAAAAGGTCAACATCGTGCGCCGTGTGCTGCTCGGGCTCGACGCCACCGGGGTCGAGACCGTCGTGACCATGCCCGATGGGTTTAACATCTGCGGCAAAGCCCTCGACACGTTACACCTGACGACTAGCGTGCGTGAGTTAGACATGCTGATGGAGTCGAATCAAGGCGACACCACCCGTGCAGCCGCACAGATGCGTGACTTGGGCGTGGATTGCATCGTCAGCCTGGGCGGCGATGGCACCAACCGTGCCGTGGCCAAGTCCTGTGGCACCGTGCCCTTACTGCCGTTATCCACCGGCACGAACAACGTCTTCCCTTACATGTTCGAGGGCACCCTCGCCGGCTTAGCCGCCGGGCTGGTGGCGCGTGGCATCGTGACGACCCCAGAAGCCATCGTGCAACGTCCCCGCTTGGATATTGAGGTCAACGGCACCGTGGTGGATCTGGCGCTGATTGATGCGGTGGTATGCGAGGACCAGTACATCGCCTCACGCGCCATCTGGGACATTAACCGGGTCCGCATGGTTGTCGTGGCGCAACGCCTCCCGGCTCAGATTGGCTTTATGGCCCTCGCCGGGAATCTGCCCCTCGATGGCGCGGCCCCGGACAGTGGCATGGTCATTGAAATCAACCCCCAGGCCCCCACCGTCCTGGCGCCCATTGCCCCCGGCTTGATCGTCGCCATCGGGGTGCAACGTCACGCCGCCCTGGCCCCTGGGGCGTGTGTCGCCGTCACCGGCGGACCGGGAACCATTGCCCTCGACGGTGAGCGCGAGGTCGTCATGCGGCGCAATGACCAGGTGGCGATTCGCCTGCAACCTCTTGGCCCACGCGTGATTCGGCCACAGCACGTCCTGGAACAGGCGGCGCAGCAGGGGTTTTTTGTGCAGGGAAGGGCGTAACGTGATGGCGCCAGCCTCCGCACCCTACGTGCACCTGTGGAGTGCCCTAGACGCTACCGTAGTGGCCGTTTCTGGGGGGAAAGGGGCCTCCCTGGCTCGACTGGCGCAAGCCGGGTTTCCCGTGCCGCCTGGGTGTGTGCTCAGTCCTGCGGCCCTCCGCGCCGTGTGTACCATGGCGTCGGCGCCCCTGAGCGCTGGGGCCGAGGAGTTACGTCAGGCAGCCCTCAACGCGCCCATCCCAGAGACCTTAGAAGCCGAGGTGCGTGCGGCGCTTGCCACCCTCGGACCGGCCCCACACGGCTGGGCCGTGCGCTCTTCAGCCGTGGCGGAAGACCGCGCCACCGCCTCGTATGCCGGCATCTATGAGAGTTGGCTGGCCATACCCGAGGCGCAGCTGTGGCCGACCATCCGGGCCTGCTGGGCGGCCTGGTGGTCGGCACACGCTATTGCCTATCGGCAGCACGTAGGCGAAGCCGAGGCCCCGCCCCGCATGGCGGTGGTCCTGCAACACCTGGTGTCGGCACAGTGCGCTGGTGTCGCCTTTACCGCCGAGCCGCTCTCCGGGGATCGCACGCGCCTGGTGATCCATGCCGCGGCCGGTCTTGGCGTGGCGGTGGTCGCCGGGATTGTGCAGCCGGAACAGTATACCCTGGCGAAAACCCCTGCCTTACACCTCCTCGATACACGCTGGCTACCCTTCGACCGTCCGCCGCTGCTGACCTCAGAGGTGCTCCTACAGCTCGGAGAGCTGTGTGTGCGTCTGGAAGAGCTGGCGGGGAGTCCACAGGATGTCGAATGGGTCTGGGATGGCACGACGTGCTGGATCGTCCAGAGTCGGCCCATCACCACGCTGGACGACGATGTGGGGAGCGGCACGGCGGATGTCTGGGGCAACGCCAATCTCAAGGACATCTTGCCCGGGCTGGTCTCACCCTTTACCTGGTCACTCATGCAGCCGCAATTGGAAACGGTGCTGCGCCAGCAGTACGCCGATGCCGGCTACCAGACTGATCCCCAGCGTCCCCTGGTGCGACGCTTTTGGGGCCGACCGTATTTCAACATCTCGCTCTTCTGCGATGTCTCGTATGCGCTCTACGGTGCGACCCCGGAGATGCAGGCGGCCCAAATCGGCGGCGCCGTGCCCCCCAACGCCGTGCCGCCAGCACCTCCGAACCTGGCCCAACGCCTGCGCTGGTTACGCAATGGCCTACGCTTTCTGGGCATTGCCCGACGCACACGCCGGGCCGCACCGGCAGCCTTTGCCGCCCTGCAGCGCTACTGGCGGACGGAGCAACGTCTCGTCCCGTCGCTCGACCGCTCGGCGCTGTTGCAGGCGATGGAGGCCTACGTCGGCGTCGCCGATCCTTTCGTGCTCTTGCATCTCAATCTGACCTTGGCCTTGAGTGGTATGTCGAGTCTGTTGCATGATCTCGTCGTCTACGCCATGCCGGAAGCGGCAGGGAGCAGTTTCGCCGCCGAGTTGATGAGTGGTATAGGGGAGATCAGCAGCGCCGAGCACAGTTATGCACTCTGGCAGCTGTCGCGTCAGGCCCGGCAGTCACCGCCAGTGCACGCTTTCCTGGAACGCCGCGACTGGCACGACTGGGAGCAGGCCTTAGCGGGCACGGAGTTTCTGACGGCCTGGCAGCGCTTTCTCAACACCTACGGGCATCGCGCCCTGTATGAAGTCGAGATCGCCAACCCGCGTTGGCACGAGCAACCGGAGTATCTGTTCACCGTGATGGCCGCCTATGCGCGTCTCGAGCAGGAGCTGCCGCCGTTTGATCCGCACACGCAGGCGCAGCGGCGTCACGCGCTGGAACGCGACATCGGCCAGCGTCTGCATTGGGGCACCCGGGCCCTCTTCCGAGCCCTGTTGTGGCGTACCCAGACCTATGCGCGTCTGCGTGAAAACAGCAAATCGCACCTGGTGCGGCTCTTCGATATTGCCCGCATGATGATGCTGCGGGCGGCGCATTTCCTCATCGAGGATGGCTGGTTCGAGACCCCGGAGACGATCTTTCTCTTCGAGGCCGAGGAGGTCACACACGCCTTGCGCGGCACCATGACCCGCGAGGCGCTCCAGCCGCTGTTACAGCAGCGGCGCCTCGAACGGCAACGCGATGCCGCCCGGCACATGCCGGAACTCTTCATCGGCAATCGCCCCGTGTATACGGAGACCCCGGTGGCAGCGGGCGCCGTGCTCACGGGCTTGCCGTCGAGTCCTGGACGGGTGCAGAGCACGGCGCGGGTGCTGTATGGCCCGCACGAGGGCGCTCGTCTGCAACCTGGGGATATTCTGGTGGTCCCCTCGACTGACCCCGGCTGGACGCCGCTGTTTCTCCTCGCCGCGGGTCTGGTGATGGAGACCGGCGGCTATCTGTCGCATGGGGCGATTGTGGCGCGAGAGTATGGCATACCCGCGGTGATTAACGTGCCGCAGGCTACCCAGCATATCGTCGATGGCAGTACCATTCTGCTGGATGGGGCCCAGGGCACCGTGCATCTGGCCCCGCCCTCTGCTCCGCCCTCGCAGGCGGCGGAGCGATAACTCTCGCCATCTTTTTCTCTGAAAGTGAGGCATGGCTGTGAAATACGGTGTCAATCTGATCAACTTTGGACCAGGCGCCCATCCCAGCGCGCTCACCCAATGGGCCACGTTTACGGAAGCCATGGGGTACCACTTTCTCATGGCCGCGGACCACGTCGCCATTACAGAGGATGTGCAAGGACGCTATCCGGCCCCCTTCTATGAGCCGTTTACGACCCTGGCCTGGCTGGCCGGTGTGACGCGGCGTATCGAGATCGGCACCACGGTTATCGTCCTGCCCTACCGCAATCCCCTGGAAATGGCGCGCATGGCTGCCAACATCGATCAATTGAGCGGCGGACGGCTGCTGTTTGGCGTCGGGGTGGGCTGGGCCGAGCAAGAGTTCGCGGCCCTGGGGGTGCCCTTCCACCAACGTGGGGCCTTGACCAATGAATATCTGGCGGTCCTCAAAACCTTCTGGACCACTGACCTGGCGTCATTTTCCGGCAAGTACGTGACCTTTGAGAACGTGCACACGGCGCCGCGCCCAGTGCGCGTGCCGCATCCGCCCATCTGGGTGGGTGGCGCCAGCGATGCCGCCTTACGACGGGCCATCCGCTATGGTGATGCCTGGCACCCGATCCGCATTCGGGTCGATTGGCTGCGCGACACCGGCCTGCCGCGGCTGCGCCAACTGGCGGCAGCTGAGCACAAACCCGTCCCGGCCCTCTGCCCGCGTATCCGCTTACGTCTCACCGAGCGTCCCGAGCCTGAAGCCGAGCGCACGGCGGGCGAGGGCACGCCGGAGCAGGTGCACGCCGATCTGCAGGGCCTGGAGGCCCTCGGAGCGCAGTATGTGTTGCTGGATACGTTTTATGGGGACGTGGAGGCTACACGGCATCATGAGACGGCGTGGCGTATGCTGACGACCGTCGCTGAACAGGTGGTGGATCTCGGCACAGGAACATTGCGCTAACAGCCGACCCTGCCAGGCGGCACGACGCACGGCACCGCCCGTGGGTACCGTGCCGCCTTACGCCAACCAGCGCTTACGACGGCGGTAATGCTTGACGTCACGATAGCTGCGGCGGCCCGTGCTGCCCAGGCCCAGATAAAACTCTTTCACATCCTCGTTCTCGCGCAGACTGGCGGCGCTGCCGTCGAGCACCACCCGGCCGTTTTCGAGAATATAGCCATGGTCCGCCACCCGCAGCGCCGCGGTGGTATTCTGCTCGGCTAAGAGAAAACTCACGCCTTCCTCGCGGTGTAAACGCTGCACAATGTCAAAAATTTCTGCCACCAATTGCGGGGCCAGACCCATGGAAGGCTCATCGAGCAAGATGAGGCGCGGGCGGGCCATCAGCGCTCGACCAATAACGGCCATCTGCTGCTCACCGCCCGAGACGTAGCCTGTCTTGGCATGCCGACGCTCCGCCAGCCGTGGAAAGTAGGTATATACGCGCTCCATGTCGCGCTGGATGGCGGCCCGTCCGTCGGTGCGCGTATAGGCCCCCGTCAACAGGTTCTCTTCACAGGACAAATGGCCAAAACAGTGCCGCCCTTCCATCACCTGGATGACCCCGCGTCTGACCAGCAGCGAGGGCGTCAGGCGGTCCACCCGCTCGCCACGGTACTCAATGCTGCCCTTGGTGACTTCGCCGCGCTCCGCGTGCAACAAATTGGAAATGGCCTTGAGCGTGGTCGTCGTGCCGGCGCCGTTCGCTCCCAGGAGTGCCACGATGCCCCCCTCGGGCACTTGCAGCGATACGCCTTTGAGCACGAGAATGACGTGGTCGTAGATGACTTCAATGTTATTGACTTTGAGAAGCGGGTGCTCCGGCGCTGTCAGCAATATCCCATGCATCATGTTACCAGTCATGCGGCGGACCGCGTGAAGTGTTCCCCCAGCCTGTGCAACCCCTGCAGACCGCAACGTGCGTCGTCTGGGCGGTACCAGTCACACGACGGCAAGAGGCATGCGTGCAGCAGCGCTCCTGACCTGTCGTGCATGGCCGTTCCATGCCAACAGCTGACGGTGACGCGCTTGCACAGGAGCCCCTTTCCTATTACCATATCCTACGCTATTCAACAACTTCCAGAACGCATGTCGCCGTGCAGCACATGCCAGGCCACGGTCGCCCCACACCACTTGCGGGCGTGTTAGGGCAGACCACGTCCCTACTGAGGTCTATGATGCGTGTTACCGTTTCTATGCATGTGGCAGCGTTCATACAGTTCCCCTGGCGCAGTGGCCGGTGGCTATCAGGCAGACATGGGCAGGCCTGGCATCTCCTCCTGCTCGGGTGCGTGATGCTGGCACTGACCAGTTGCCAAACACTGGGGCCGGTGTCCCCGGACCTCCCGCCGAGCACGGAACCACGTTTCCTCCCCACCCTCCCGGCGTTGACGCTACCCGCAGACATCCTCGACACGGAACAACGCGACGCCTTTGCCGCCGCCGACGCCCTGCGCCTGCGTGGAGAGCGGCTGCAGGCCCGGGAAGCGTTTACGCATTTTGTACGTCGTTACCCCGACAGTCCCCTGACCAGTGAGGCGCTGCTGGCCCTGGGTCACCTGGCGCTGACGCTTGAGCAGTATGAACAGGCGCTCCCCGCCTATCGCCCCCTTCTGGAGCGCTTCCCGCAGTCCAAGCGTGTGCCGGAGGCCCACCTTGGGCTTGGTATCGCATCCTATTACCAGCACGACCATGCGGGGAGTCTGACCGCGTTACGGCAGTATCTCGCACTGGCGCCGCAGGGCGAGGCGCGTGGCCTGGCGCACTATTACCTGGGGGCCGCGGCCTTGAAACAGCAGCGCGCTGCCGAGGCGCTCCCGGATCTGGCCGCCGCCCAGGACAGCAGTAGTGATCCTGCGGTGGTGCAGCAGGCCCGGGAGCATATCAGCACGACCGTGCGCCAGGCCCTGACCACGCCAGAGCTGGTGGCGTTGGCCCAGCGCTATGCGAAGACCTATCCTGGGGATCTCCTGCTAGAACGCTTAGGGGAGGTGTATCGTACGACGCCAAATCAGGCCGCCGAGGTTGAAGCCCTCACGCGGCTGCTGACGCACTTCCCGCAGGCCACCGGGGCCCAGGCGGCACGTGAACGGTTGCGCGCGCTCCAGGTCGCTACGCCGGGGGGCGCGCCGGCCGCACGGGTGACCCTTGGCGTGCTCCTCCCGCTGTCAGGGGCGGGGGCGTCGGCAGGGAAACGGGCGCTGCATGCCATTGAGATAGGACTGGCGCAGGCCCGCGAGCGCTATCCCGACCTCACACTCACCCTCGCCGTGCGCGATGCCACCCAAGCGACGGCGACCGCTCAGCAAGCCTTCCGCACGCTGGTCGACAAGGAGCGTGTCATCGGGGTGATTGGCCCCCTGTTGAGCCGTATGACCACGGAGCTTGCCCCGTTGGCTGGCGAGCTGGGCGTGCCGCTTATGTCGCCGTATGCGCGGGACAGCACGTTTCCGGCGCCAGGTCTCTTGACCCTGCGCAATAGTATGACCGATGCCTTGCAAGGGCGCTTTCTAGCGTCCTACGCCACCGGGGTGCGCAAGCTGCGGCGCTTTGCCATTGTGCATCCTGCTGATGCCTATGGCACGGCGTTGCGCGACCAGTTTCGCACCCATGTCCTGCAACACCAGGGCGAGGTGGTCGCGGTGGTGTCCTATCCGACCAAAAACGCCAATTTCTCACGGCTTTTCGCTCCACTGAAGGGCCTGCGCTATGACGCCATCTTTCTGCCCGAATATGCCGACCGCGTGGGCACCGTGGTGACGCAGCTCGCCGCCGCCAACCTCAAGACCGGCGTGCAACTCCTGGGCAGCGACGGCTGGAATGCCCCGAGCCTGCTGGCCCGCAGTGGGCGTCTGTTGGAAGGAGCCATTTTTGTCGATGGCTTCTTCGCCGACGCCACCACCCCGGCCGTCCAAACGTTTGTAGCGCAATTCCGCAAGCGTCATCAAGAAGCGCCGGATCTCCTTGCGGCGCAAGCCTACGATACGTTCCTCATGTGTGCCCAGGTGCTGCACGCCGGGGCCCAGACGCCGACGCAACTGCGGGATGGACTCTTGCAGGTGCGCAACTTTGCTGGGGTGTCGGGCCTCACCAGCATGCGCGAGACGGGCGATGCCGACAAAGAGCTGTATGTGCTGACGGTGAAAAACGGGCGTATTGTGCCACTGGAGGGAGCGGTCACACCGTGAAGCGCTGGGGGAGGAGTCGAGAGACGCGCCGGACCGGACCGTCTGCGTCCTGCCGCGCCCACACCCTGGGAGGATAACCACCGATGCCCGCAGTGCCCCAAGCTGGCTGTGACGTGTTTATCAGCTACGCCGATGTCGACAACGCCGAGGTGTTTGGCGTCGAATGGGTGAGCACCTTGCTACGCGATCTGCGCCGCCTGCTGGCGCAAAAAGTCGGGCGCCGCGACCAAGTGTCCATATGGTGGGATGAAACGGAACTGCGTGGCAATCAGGGGCTCACCCCAGCCATCGAGGCGGCACTGCGGCACACCGCCACCTTTCTCCTTGTGCTGTCGCCAGGGTATCTCGCCTCCAAGTGGTGTGTGCAGGAAAAGGCGTTGTTCTTCCAGGCCCTGGGCGGGGAGCCACAAGGGCGGGTCTTTGTAGTGGAAAAGACCCGGCTCGACGCCGAGCACACCCGACCCGTTGAGCTGTCTGACCTCAAAGCCTATCAGTTCTGGTATCGCGATGAGCATGAGCGGGTGCGCACCCGCTCCCTACGCGACCCTGAGCCACACCCCACAGCCTACATCCGCCTAGTCGAGGATCTGGCCACCGATATCAGCCGTCAGCTCAAGGCCCAGACCGTCGCCCCACACGCCACCGTGTTTCTGGCCGAAGTCACCGATGACCTCGACCAGCAGCGTGAGCAGGTGCAGCGTTACCTGGAACAAGAGGGCCAGTGCCGCGTGCTGCCGGCGCAGCGTCATCTGGAAGGTCAGGCGTTCCGGGATGCCCTGGATCAGGCCCTGGGCCAGTGCACACTGTTCATGCAACTGCTCGGGGCCTATCCAGGACGGCGCCCGCCGAACATCCCACAGGGCTATACGCGCCTGCAACTGGAGCGCGCTCAGCAACTGGGGCTACGCATCATGCAATGGCACGATCCAGCCCTCAAGCTCGACAGGGTGGAGGCCCCGGAGCAGCGCCAACTGCTGGAGGCGGGGACGGTGTACGCCGAGCCGCTGGAAACGTTTAAGCAGCGCCTGGTGCAGGCTCTGCGACCGCCGGCCCCGGTGCCAACGCCCCAGGCCGCGCCGCTGGGCGCGCCGATGGTCTTCATTCACACCGAGCTCCGTGACCGTTCTCTGGCTGAGAGCATCATGCAGCATGTGGATCCACGCCTCATGGTGACGCTGCCCATCAGTGCGGGCAAAGCCGCCGAGGTGCGCAAGGATCTGGCAAACAAGCTGCGCAATTGTGACGCCCTGCTGCTGGTGTATGGCGCTAGGACACTGGGCTGGGTGAGTAGCCAACTCGTAGACTGGAATAGCCTGTCTCCGACGCGAGAGCGACCGTTGCAAGCTCTGGGGGTGTACGACGGACCACCAGAAGACAAACCCGCGTTGCCCATACGCATGCCGGGTCTGCATATCCTCAGGTGCCGCCAGGAAACCGCAATATGTGTGCAGCAGTTGCAGGCCTTTCTTGCCCCGTTGCTGCAGCAGGTGCAGCCATGACGCGCACCCCCTATCCTGGCCTGCGCCCGTTTACACGCGCCGAGGCGGACCTGTTCTTTGGGCGTGAAACGCACATCGACGAACTGGTGGACCGCCTGAGCTTCAGCCGCTTCCTCAGCGTTGTCGGACCGTCCGGCTGTGGCAAGTCGTCGCTGGTGCGCGCCGGGCTATTGCCGGCCTTAGAGAGCGGCTTGATGGTTGAGGCTGGCTCCAGTTGGCACGTGGCCGAGATGCGCCCTGGTGGGCGGCCCCTGTGGCAGCTGGCCGAAGCCCTGCTGTGCATGAGTGGGCGCCCGCGCTATACGCATGACGGTGATTTTTTTTGCAGGCCGCCCTGGAGCGCGGGCCGCGTAGCCTGCTGGATTTCCTGGCTGACCTGCCACTGCCCGCAGACGAGAATGTGCTCATCCTGGTGGATCAGTTTGAGGAAATGTTCCGTTTCACCCCCGGTACCGCGCAGGCTGAAGCCGAGGCCTTTGTGGCGCTGTTGCTGGCCGTGACCCAGCAGCGCGACCTGCCGATTTATGCCGTCCTCACCATGCGCTCGGATGTCCTGGGGCACTGCGACCGCTTCGTCGGTCTGCCGGAAGCGGTGAATGCGGCGCAGTTTCTCACCCCACGTCTGAGCCGTGAGCAATCGCGCCAGGCCATTGAGGAGCCAGTCCGCGTCTGTGGCGGCGTGGTCGAGCTTGAGCTGGTGAATCGCCTGCTCAACGACCTGGGCACGGACCCCGACCAACTGCCGCTCATGCAGCATGCCCTGATGCGCCTGTGGACCAGCGCCCAGCAGGCTGGTACCGCGCCGATCCGGCTGACCCTGGAGCAGTACCGCGCCATTGGTGGCCTGGCGCAGGCCCTGTCGAATCACGCGAACGAGACGTTGGCGGCGCTGGACGATGCCGACCAGCAGCTCGTGCCCCTGGTATTCCGCGTGCTTACCGAGCGCGATACGCGGCGGCCCAGCAGTTTTGGCCAGATCGTCACCATTGTCGCCGCCGAGCGGGTGCAGGTGGCGCGAGTGGTCAATGCCTTTCGCAGCCCGGCGTGCAGCTTTCTCATGCCGCCGGACAGCGTGCCGTTAGAGGACGCCACCGTGTTGGACATCAGCCACGAGAGCTTGATCCGCCAGTGGGATCAGCTCAAAGGGTGGGCCAGGGAGGAAGCCGAGGCCGCAGCCACGTATCAGGCGCTGCTGCCGCCCGCCCGCCGCTGGCAGCAGCGCCAGGGTGGTCTGCGGCGTGCCGTGGGTGGCCTGTGGCGCGGCCTCGACTTGCGCCGCGCCCACACCTGGCAGCGCCACAGCAGTGCCGCCTGGGCCGCGCTGTATGGCGGAGATTTTGGCGCGGTGACGCAGTTTATCCGGGCCAGCCAGCTCGGCTCCTGGCTGCGTACGGGCCTGCATACGCTGCTGGCGCTGCTGCTGCTCGGTAGCGGGCTGCTGGTGTACGAGCAAGACCTGCAACGCCAGCGGGAGGTGCAGGCCCAAGAGGCGATGCGCCACGCGCAAGAGCGCCAGCACCAGCAGGAACGCACCGCGGCCCTGTTTGAATCGCGCTTGACACACGCCTCCCTGCTGGCGCGCATTGAGGATTATGCCCACGCCAAGATGGTGCTGCAGCAGACGCGGGAGCTGGATACTCAGGTATCTGCCAGCCGCCGCCAGGCACGCAATCTGCTGGCGCGCTTTAGCGACATCATGGGCGGTGGCGCCCGGCAGGTATACGCAGGAACAGGTGTGCCGTTGTTTGCCGTGGCGCTCAGTCCTGATGGCCGTCTGCTGGCCGCGGCCGGGGAGAAGGGCACACTGGTGCTGTTCGAGGTGGAGAGCGGCACCCTGCGGCAACGACTGGAGGGGCATGACAAGAGTGAGGATGTCTGGGACGTGGTGTTTCATCCCCAGGGCGCCTGGCTGGCCAGTGCGGGCCATCACAAGCGTATCATGCGCTGGTCCCTGCCTGCTGGGGATACGCCTGCCAGGCAGCTCCAGTCCTGGGCCAGCCCTGCCAAAGTCAATTCACTGGCAGTCAGTCCCGATGGCACACTGCTGGCTAGCGGAGACGATGACGGGCTCATCAGCCTGTGGCTGGCGGAGACAGGGGAACTGGTGCGCCGCTTGGAGGGGCATCGCGAACGGATTGCCACATTCTCTGGGCTTGTTTTTGATCCTACGGGACAATTCCTGGCTAGTGCTGCCTATGACGGCACCGCTAGGGTGTGGGATGTGGCGACAGGGAAAGCCACTGAGATCTTCACAGGCCATAAAGGTGCTGTCTTGGGAGTAACCTTTGGCCGCGGTGAAAAACGTCTCGCGACCAGCGGTAAAGATAAACGCGTGATTGTCTGGAAGGATACCATCGCCTCTCCTTTCATGACGATTGTCAGTGATCAATTGTTCCAGGTATTCGAAGGACATCAAAATGTGGCTACTGGCGTGGCTTTTGTCCCAAGATGGTTGCAGTCCGGCACAAACCACGCTGGCGGCACAGACGATGCCCCGCTGCTGGTCTCGGCCAGCCATGACCGTACTCTCCGGGTGTGGGATACGGACAGCGGCGTCAGCCTGCGGGTCTTGCAGGGCCATACGGCTGGGGCGTTGAAAATCGCCGTCCATCCCGCTGCGGGTATCGGCCAGAGGGCGTAGGTGTTTAGGGCCAGCAATGATGGCACGGTCAGGCGTTGGGATATCGCCCCGCTGCCCATGCAGCAGCTCGTGGATTTGCCAGGGCCGGCCAAAGCGGCGGCGCTAGCACCCAATGGCCAGTATGTGGCGGTGGGCTTTGACTCCGGGGCTGTGCGCCTCTACACCCTGCCGGATATGCGTCTGGTGGGGGAGCAGGAGAAGGCGCATAGTAGCGACGTCAAACGCCTCAGCTTCAATGCCGCTGGCACCTTGCTGGCCTCGGCGAGTCACGACAAGACCGCCAAACTCTGGGCTGTAGCTCCCGACGGCACCTTGACCGCACAGCAGACCTTTAGCGGCCATACGGGCAGCGTGCACGCCCTGGCCTTCTCGCCCGATGGTACGCTGCTGGCCACGGCCAGCTATGACGGGCGCATCGGTCTGTTCACCGTCGGCACAGAAGAGCAACGCTTTATTGACGCCCATGGGGGCAACGTGGCCTCTGTGGCGTTCGATGCCAGCGGTAGCCGCTTATTGAGCGCCGGAATCGACGACAAAATCGTGCGCCTGTGGAACCTCAGCACCGATCCGCCGACGCCGCTCCAGGCCTTCCCGCCAGCCCAGGACCAGCGCCTGTGGGCCAGCCTCAGCCCCGACGGGCATACCATGGCCAGCGTGGGACGCTCCCTGGTCGTGGACGTCTACGCCACCCGCGACGCCCGCCTGCTGCACCGCCTGGTCGGCCACGAGCAGGCGGTCTTCCGTGCCATCTTCAGCCCGGACAGCCAGCAACTGGCCACCGTCAGCGGGGATACCACCCTGCGCCTGTGGGACCTCGGCAGCAGCGGGGAGCTGTTCAGCCTGCGCCTGCCCACGCACCGGAACCCTCCTGTGCCCCTGTGGGACTTCGACTTGCGCTGCACGCCCACCGGCTGCTGGATCGCCGTGCCGCTGACGCGTGGCAAGCTGGCACTGTATGACTTTGGCCGGATTGATGAGTGACCACGCCTGGGGAACGCGGTGGTCCGGGAAGCGCGATCCTCTGCGTCGGGGCGAGCGGCCGGTCGCCCCGACAACGTCCCGAGCCGACGCAACGCTGGCCAGCCCAGGCCTTTAGGCGTCTGGCTCAATCCCCAGCTCGCGTAACCGTGCTGCCAGCCGTGCGGCGCGTTGCTCGGCCTGCTCAGCCCGCAGACGCGCCTGCGTCGCTTGTTGCTGCGCCTGCGTCACTCGTTGCTGCGCCTGCTCGGCGTTATGCTCAGCCTGCTCCGCCCGTAGGCGCTCCTGCTCGGCCTGCTCATGGCCCGTCAACAGCATCGCGCCATCCAGCGTGCACCAGCGCAGCCAGGTGTCCTCGCGATCCTCAAACCTGCCTTGCCAAAGCATGAGGCCCAATTCTAGCCCCGGCAAGAAAAAGTCTGAGCGGGCCACGTAACCCGTGGCCTGCTTTTCGTAGACCACCAGCGTGCGCTCGCTTAATTGTTGCTGCGGATCATAGATCACATAGTAAGGAATGCCGATGCGGGCATAGCTCTGCAACTTCGTACTGGCCTCGCCGCCAATTGTGTTCGAGACCACCTCGATCACCACATCCGGTGGCTTGCCGTATTCCCAGAGCATGTAGGAGCGATGCCCCTTTTCCCAGATGTCGGCAGGCAAGGTGACGTCCAAGCTCACCAGCACATCCGGGACATGTGGCGGGATATTGATGCCATAAAACAACCCAACGTTCGCCAGGGCGATAAACGCTCCACCAGTTCCTGGGCCGTGCCAGGAGTCGTATAAGCTGGCGGGAAGGAGGCGTTGTTGCTTTTCTGAATAGATATTGTCCACAGGTGTATCGTCTTCCGTCACAAGGTGGTCAACCCGCGGCCGATCTTCCGGCGCCAGCGCAGGATACGCTGGCTCGAGAAGCGCTAGCTCCCCGGTACTCGAAGGTGCAGTAGCCATGTCTCTTCTCCTTCAAGGGGGACAGATTTATTTTTCCAATCTCTTCCTGGGTCTTCCCTGGCCGCGCAGAACCAGGCGTTTGCCTATCTTGGCGGCCACCTCCTCCACAAAGCGGGCGGTCCCGGTGAGTTGGCCGCGTTGGATCGCCTGGCGGATGAGGCACCATTCGTCCTCGGGGATAGCGGCCATGACAAACGCCTCGTAGCGCTGCGCGCGCTGGAGTACACTCGCGCCGAGGGCCTGATAACAGGGATCGCTATCAAGCCATGAGGTCTCACACATACCCAGTTTGTCTCGCACACTGGACCAGGGATAGTCTGCGGGGTGGGCGACCAAGCGGGCCCGCACCGGATTGAGTTCAATATAGCGGGCACACGCCAGGAGGTACGTCTCCGTCTCCACGGGACTCGACTTATACCGACTCTCCCAGAGGGTGCCGGTCCGCCCTTCCAGGCGATTGACATAGCGGGTTTGGCGGGCGGCCACGCGTTTCATCAGCTGGGCCAGGGCGCCCACCTCGGGTCCGGGCTCCAGGAGCAGGTGGAGATGATTGGTCATGAGACAAAACGCGTAGACCTTCACGCCATAGTGGGCTTTCCATGTCTGCAGCGTCTCCAGGTAGTACGCGTAGTCGTCATCATGCGCAAAGACCACCTGGCGGTTATGGCCCCGCTGGATGATATGGTGGGGCATCTGGGGGAGGACCACTCGGGCATGGCGCGGCATAGAGAATACCCCTTCGTATGAACGAACCTCACATGATCTCTATCGAACAGTATGCCCGTTCTGGGCGCTCAGGGCGAGAAAAATAAATCTGTCCCCATTTTCCCATTTTTATTCCATTTTTATTCGACAGTGGCATGCGCCGCTCTCAGCCAGTATACTCTCGTCCGCCATGATCTTTGATGAGAGACGCAGCATGCCCCCCGTGGCCCGGCAAGCCACCGGGGCGACGTGCCCCAACCAGCGTGAGTGCCTGGCACCCGACGTTCTGGGCGTAACTTGCTGGCTCGCGTCTCGCGGGGAGTAGGAGCCAAGAGAAGGATTCCTCGGTATGACACAAGCCGATATTGTCGCCCGCTTAAAAAAGTTGCTGTCTGAACGCGTGCGCATCCCCGTAGCGCGTGCCCAGGCTCTTGATCTGGAGACGCCGCTGCTCAAAGAGGGACTCGGCTTGGATTCGCTGGACTGTGTGGAATTGACGCTTGGCATGGAAGAAGCCTTTGGGCTGGTGTTTGATGACAGCGAGGAGGACTGGCTGCATCACTTCTCCTGTCTGGGTACGCTGTCCGAACTCGTGCTCCATGTCAAAGGCGAGGCGGCATGAATCCGCGCCATGTGGTCGTGACGGGGATGGGTGTGGTCAGTCCCTATGGCCAGGGCTGCTGGCGCTATTGGCAGGGATTGGCCGCGGGGCAGTGTATCCTGGCGCCGTTACAGTTGTTTCCCACGGAAGGCTTTCGGGCCCGCATCGCTGGTGAGATGTCTCCGGCCCTGGTGCGCACCTTAGGCACGGCACAGCAATCTCGCGCCACGCGTTTGCTGTATGCTGCGGCGCAGGAAGCCGTGGCAAGCTCCGGCATTGGTACGGCAGCGCTAGCGACTGCGGCCGTCAGTATTGGCGGCGCCGGGGGCGGCATGTTCGAAGCTGAGACGTGGTATTGGGCCCACGACGCGGCGCCGGAGACGGCGCACCGGCAGGCGACGTTGCGGTCGATGCTGCCGACGAATCAGACCGATGCCCTGGCGTTTCACCTGGGTATTACGGGACCGCGCGAGAGTCCGGTCCTGGCCTGCAGTTCCAGTGCGGCGTCCATTGCCACCATTGCGGACCTGATTGCCCTCGGCGTGGTGGATGTCGGGCTGGCGGGCGGCGTTGATACCTTGACGCGCCTGTGTTTCATGGGGTTTAATGCGCTCAAATTGCTTGATCCACAGCCCTGTCGCCCCTTTGCGCGGGACCGTCGTGGCATGTCACTCGGGGAGGGTGCTGCAGTGCTGGTGTTGGAATCCTGGGAACACGCCCACGAGCGCGGCGCCCCGCTGCACGCCTGGGTGGCAGGGTGTGGGCTGTCGTCGGATGCGTTCCATCACACCGCCCCGCCAGCCAACGCCGAAGGCGCCGTGCGCGCCATGCGTGAGGCCCTGGCCCGCGCCGATCTCGCCCCAGAGGCGGTGACGTATGTCAACGCCCATGGCACCGGCACGGTGCAGAACGACCGGGCCGAGGCGGTGGCACTCACCGAGGTGTTCGGCGCTGGGAAGGTGCTGGTCAGCTCCACCAAATCCCTCATCGGCCACGCCATGGGGGCGGCTGGTGCCCTGGAAGCCGTGGCGACGATTTTGGCCTTGGAAGCTGGGCTCCTCCCACCGACGGCCAATCTGTGGGAGCCGGACCCGGCGATCCCCTTTGACTGCATTCCACACCACGCCCGCCCCGCGGCGCTCGAGTGTGCCATGTCCAATTCCTTCGGGTTTGGCGGCCAGAACGTCAGTCTGGTCCTGGCACGGCCAGGGCTGGCGAGGTGACGCCATGGTCGTAGCACCGGCCTATCGTGCCATGCTCACCGGCATCGGCTGTGTCAGTCCGTTTGGTGTCGGGGGTGCTGCACTGGTCGCAGAGATGTTGACGGCCAATGTCTCCGCCATCCGTCCCGTGACCCACGGCGCCCCGACCGGGCGGCGTTCCCAGCTGGCAGCGCAAGTGCCCGCAGCGTGTCTACCCGAGACCGACGAGTCTCGGCGCTGGAGTCGTGTAAGCTACATGACCGGTCTGGCCTGTCGCCAGGCTCTGGCGGAAGCGAGCCTGGACAGTGCTGTTGTGCCTGGCCCCGTGGGTCTGGTGATCGGCTCGCACTATGGGGACTTGCGGTCCACGGAAGCCTTTTGTCAGGGCTTTTTACGCAAAGGGCCGCTAGGTTTGAGCCCGCTGCTGTTCCCCAGTACGGTGATGAATGCCATGGCTGGCATGAGCAGCATTGCGCTGGGTCTCAAAGGGCCGATGCTGACCGTCAACCAGTCCGGTGTGGCCGGCGAACTGGCCGTGGCGCGCGCCGTGGCCCTGTTACGGGCTGGGCGGGCGCAGGCCGTGCTGGCCTGCGGAGTGGATGAGGTGTTGCCCCTGCTCTACGACACCCTGGCGCAGATGCGGGTGCTGTCGCCGCGTGACGCGGGGGAGGAAGCCTGCCGCCCGTTTGACCAGCGCCATAACGGGCCCATTCTCGGCGAGGGCGCCACCGCCGTGCTGCTGGAAACTCCAGCCCATGCGCGGGCTCGTGGTGTGCCGATCCTCGCCGAAGTGCGTGGCGCCTGCTGGGGCGGCATCCCGACCCGACCTGGGCATGTCCCACACCGCACGCCACGTCCTCCCTCAGTGATCGCGCAGGCGTTGCGCGATGCGGCGATGCGACCCGAGGATATCGAGCTGGCCTATGTCTCCGGCAACGGGGAGCCGCAGCACGACGCACGCGAACTCGACTGCCTTGCCGACATCTTTGGTACGCCCGGCCCACTGCTGACCTCGATAACGCACCTCACCGGCGACTACGGCAGCCTGGGTACCTTGCGGGTTGCTGCCGCCGCGCTGACCCTGCGTCAGGGCGTATGCGCCAGGCTCGAGTACTTGGATGAACCCTTACGTCCCACGGTCCGTTTCACCACCGCCCCGCTGACCAAACCACCCGCGACGGTCCTGGTGCATGGCTTGGCCATGGGTGGTACGCACATCGCTATCGTGTTGGGAGGACCCAGCGCATGACGGCGGCTCTGGGATCAGCCATTGCGGTCATGCCGGTGCATAATGAAGCCGCCACCATTGGGCCTCTTGTGCAGGCGGTGCGGACCTATCTCCCCGTGCTGGTGGTCGATGATGCCTCAGACGACGGCAGCAGGTCGCTCGCCGCCGCTGCCGGCGCCGAGGTCATCACCCTTGCCAGGCATGCCGGCAAAGGTGCCGCCTTACGCTGTGGCTTTGCCGAGGCCATCCAGCGTGGTGCGGCCGCCATCATCACGCTGGATGGCGATGGCCAGCATGACCCCGGTGATATTCCTCGTTTCTTAGCGGCGAGCCGGCATTGGCCTGACCACCTCATCGTGGGGCACCGTCTGGGTTGCCCTGCCGCCATCCCGCTGGCCCGTTTACACGCCATACAGGTGGCGAGCTTTTGGATCAACTGGATAGGTCAGTGCCAGGTGCAGGATACGCAATCAGGGTTTCGTCTGTATCCGGCAGCTTTCCTCCAGGCGGTGGCGGTACGGCAGGAAGGGTTTGTGTTTGAAAGCGCGCTCCTCGTGCAAGCGGGGCGTGCTGGCTGGGGTATGCAGGAACTGCCCATTCTGGCAGTGTATCCACCCGGACGGACGAGCCATTACCGTCCCCTGCAGGATGGTATCCGCGTCACGGCCTACCTGCTGGCTCGTGGGCTGGGCTTTTGGCCCGTGACTCTGTGGCAACTCTGGCGGGTCTGGCGTCGGGGTCATGTCATGACGTGGCGCGACCTCAAGCGGCGCACGGGCATTGCCGCGCTGGCGACACTGTGTCTGCCACTCTTGGCTGGCCTTGGGTTGGCGGCGCTGTGTGGTGGGCGTCTGGGACAGCGTTGGCGTGCGGCCATCATTCGTGGGGTCTACGATCCGTGCCTGTTCTCGCCGCAACGCGTTGTGGAGCGGGATGACCATGGCTCTGCAGCGGCGTTGCCGCGTGTGCGAGTCCACTAGTAAGGATAGAGCATGACAGCTCCGGCCATGAGCATGAGCAACACCTATGATGTCGTGGTCATCGGTGGCGGGCCCGCCGGTGCCACGGCGGCAACGCTCCTGGCGCAACACGGGCTGCACGTGGCGCTGTTCGAGCGCGCACAGTTCCCGCGCTTCCATGTCGGGGAATCGCTGCTCCCCGCTGTCCTGCCGATTTTTGACCGTCTGGGCTGCCATGAGGCCATCCGCGCCGCAGGCTTTCTCGTCAAGCCCGGAGGATCCTTCTACGATGACTACGAGGGGCGCGGGCGTAGTACATTTATGTTTCAGCGTAATGCCGTGCATCCAGCGTTTGCTTACAATGTGCTACGGGCTCCCTTCGATGATCTCCTGTTACAGCATGCCACCAGCGCTGGCGTCGCGGTGTATCGTCAACATAGCGTGCGGCACCCACGCATCACGTCTGAGTACGCGACCGTGGAGGTGCAGACCCCGCAGGGCACCACGCAGACCGTACAGGCGCGTGTGCTGGTGGATGCCAGTGGACGCTCGGCTCTGCTCGGGGGTGCTGTCGGCAAACGCGCCCCGCTCCCGGATCTCGGGAAAGTCGCCATTTTTGCGCATTTCCAGGGGATGCAGCGTGACCCAGAGGTTCCCGACGGCAATATCCGCATCCACCTTGTGCAGGATGGTTGGATCTGGTGGATCCCGTTGGCCGATGGCATGGATAGTGTGGGGTGTGTACTCCATGCCAACGTGGTGAAAGAACGGGGTGGCTCAGTCGATACCCTGTTTGAGTCGGTCCTGGCGACTTCGCCACGTCTCACCGCGGGACTGGCCCAGGCCCAACGCGTCACCCCCGTGCACACGACAGCCAATTTTTCCTACCGCGTGCTGCCTGTTGTCGGTGACAGATATCTGGCGATTGGCGATGCGGCCGGCTTCGTGGACCCGATCTTTTCCTCGGGGGTATTCATTGCCATGCGTTCGGCGGAGCTGGCCGCCGCCGCCGTCGTGCAGGCGTTTCGGCGCCAGGATTTCCGTGCCAAAGCCTTCCAGCCCTATGCCACCAGCCTCCAACGCGGCTTCCCGCCGTTTCTGGCCCTCATGCGTCGTTTCTACGAGCCGGCGTTTCTCGATTTATTCTTGACTCCTGATCCCACGCGGCATCTCTACCAGGCGGTCCTGTGGGTGCTCAGCGGCGCGGCGTTTGACCAGCAGCCGTTCTGGTTCCAGTGTAGGCTCAAAATGTTTTTTGCCGCCATCCGGCTGCGTCAGGCCATCCGTTGGACGACGGGATTACCCACCGCCTCGCGCTGGCTCTGGTAACCCTGCGTGCCGAGGAAAAAACCCATGAAAGTCTTATTGGTGCATCCGAGTTGCTTGTTATACTCCGAGATCTACTTGCGGCTCGAACCCCTGGGGGTCGAACGGGTCGCCCAAGCTGTCCGGGCGGCTGGACACGAAGTACGTCTCTTGGATTTGCAAGTGTTGCGGCACACCGACTACGTGCGCATGCTCACCACCTTCCAGCCCGAGGCCGTGGGGTTCTCGGGGAATTATCTGGCGAATGTGCCCGAGATCATCGGCTTGGCTCGCACTGCGAAAACCCTCCAGCCCCAGTGCTATACATTTGTTGGGGGGCACAGCGCCTCGTTTATCGCCCAGGAGTTATTACACCATGCCGCCGGTGCACTGGACTGTGTGCTGCGTGGTGAGGGCGAAAGTAGTACCCCGCAACTGCTGACGGCCTTCCCGGATGGGGCCGTGGGCACCGTGCCCGGCGCCGTGACGCTCGAGGGGTCAGGCCCGCCACCGCGGCTCCTCGACGACCTCGACCAGCATGCGCCCGCCCGTGACCTCCTCGCCAAGCGGCACAAATACTTTATTGGGGCGCTCGATCCCTGTGCCTCGATTGAAATGTCACGCGGTTGTCCCTGGGACTGCACGTTCTGTAGCGCCTGGACGTTTTATGGGCGCAGCTATCGCCAGCGCAGCCCTGACGCGGTAGCCGAGGAGCTGGCCCGCATCCAGGAGCCGCATGTGTTCATTGTGGATGACGTGGCCTTCATCCATCCCGAGCACGGCATGGCCATCGGGCAGGCGATTGAACGACGCGGCATCCGCAAGTTGTACTATCTCGAAACCCGCTGTGACGTCCTGCTGCGCAACCGCGAGGTGTTTGCCTATTGGAAGCGCCTGGGGCTGTTGTATTTGTTTCTAGGGATTGAGGCGCTCGACGCCGAGACCCTCCTGCTGCACCGCAAGCGGGTGACGCTGCACGAGAGTTTGGAGGCACTGGAGGTGGCGCGACAGCTCGGGCTCATTGTGGCGATTAACCTCATCGCCGACCCGGACTGGGACCGGGCGCAATTCCGCTTTGTGCAGGAGTGGGCTGCCAGCGTGCCAGAAATCGTCCATCTGACGGTCAACACACCGTATCCTGGAACGGAAACATGGCATACGGAAGCGCGCAAGTTGACCACCTTGGACTATCGCCTGTTTGATGTGCAACACGCCGTGTTGCCGACGCGCCTGCCCTTGCCGGAGTTTTATCGGGAAGTGGTACAGACGCAAGCCATCTTAAATCGTAAGCATCTGGGGATGCGTGCCTTGTGGGGTGCTAGCCGTATGGTCCTGAGCCATCTGGCCCACGGGCAGACCAATTTCCTCCGCATGCTCTGGAAGTTTCCCCGTATTTACAACGCTGAACGGCAGTATGCGGACCATAGCCGCGAGGTCACCTATGCGCTGTCGCCACCCCCGGTGGCCGGCACACAAGCGCTCAAAACGACGGACCTCTATGTGCATCGCCCCAAAGTGGCGCAGCGGCGCACAGTGTGAGCGGGAGGCCGGCCGGCATGGCAGGGATGGACGCCCGGTCCCAGAGGTGTTTGACATTCTGTGAGGTGGTACTACAATAAGGCCATCCCGTGCGAGGTGATGGGTAACACATGAACATTTCCTCTCGAGAAAGAGGCGCACATGCTGACGGTGACTGAAGCGGCACAGCGGAAAATTCTGGCAATTATTGCAACGCAGGGCAAGCCAGGTGATGGCTTGCGTATTGGCATTGCCGGGCGCAGTCCTGGCGGTTTTACCTATGACTTGGCACTGGTCGAAGGTGGTGAGGGCGAGCCCGAAGACACGACCACGGATGGCGGTGGCTTTCCCATTGTGGTCGATGCCGAGAGTGCCCCGTATATGCAAGATGTCATTATTGATTACGTAGAAGACTTGCAGCAGAGTGGGTTTCGCATTGGCAACCCCAATCCGCTGTGGAATGACCCACAGACCCAGGCTATTCAAGATCTGATTGATGCTGAGGTCAACCCCGCAGTGGCCGGGCATGGTGGCCATGTGGAGTTAGTCGATGTGCATGAACAGAAGGTTTATATTCGGTTCCATGGCGGATGCCAGGGCTGTGGCATGGCCAATATGACACTGAATGAAGGGGTGGAGCACGTCATCCGCGGGGCCTTCCCGGACATTCGTGGCATCGTGGATGTGACGGAGCACTCGGCCGGTGAGCATCCCTACTACCCAGCGACCGAGAGCTAAACGGTTCCGTACCCCGGCGGGCACTCTGCTGACTGAGGCACCATGGGATCACGCACCATACTCCTCAGTACTGCGGCTCGCCGGAGGCACCTCATGGGGCTACCTGTCTTGTCGACACCTTCCCACGCCTCCACACGGGAATGCTATACAACGCCTCATAGCCTCTCGCCTCAGCAGCCGCGTGGCCGCCGCACACACCACCCATGGCGCGCAGCGTCTGGCGCTCGAGGCCCCCGCGTGCCTACTAATCACGACGCGGTGGACGCGGTTCGCGCGGGCGCGCTTCGTTAATGGTCAGTTGACGGCCTTGGATCTTGGCATTTTGCAGCGCAGAGATCGCCGCCTGCGCTTCGCTATTATTGGGCATCTCCACGAATCCAAACCCGCGTGGCCGACCCGTTTCGCGGTCGGTAATCAAATTGACTCTGCCGACATTTCCATAAGGCTCAAAAAGTTCTCGGATATCTTCAGGATTTGCCGAGAAGGGGATATTACTGACAAAAATTTCCATACATCCTCCCTACCTGGTGAGGGGTATGCACACGCCAACTCATCGGATGTCCGGCCCCGAGATGGCAAGAAAAAAGCCTGGGAGCATCACAGCGTTTGCCACCATCAAGGGTCTGAAGGGAGGCAGGGTCGCAGAGAATCGCCACACAGGCACGTATTCCTAGGATAGTTTAGCATCAAAAACTTGCAGAAGGAACAATAATTCTCCTTGACACTTACCTGCCCCATAGCCTGCGCCTCGTCTGACGGATGCTTGTCAGCCCAGACGCAAAGCATTATCCTGTAGGCTATGGTCGGGCCACAGCCCAGAGGGGTGGCGCTAGGCCAGGCTGTCGAGGCGATCCAACACGCCAGGCGGTGAGGCAGACAGAAGGTGCACGAGCCCCAGATAGGGCGTGAAAGAGAGGGTGACTATGCAACAGGCTGACATCGCCGTCATTGGTGGAGGCATCGTCGGACTCGCGACGGCTTACAATCTGACCCAACGCTTTCCTGAGCGCCGCGTCATTGTGCTCGAAAAGGAAGCCACCCTGGCGCAGCATCAGACGGGCCATAACTCTGGGGTGTTGCATTCTGGCATCTACTACAAGCCTGGCTCACTCAAGGCCATCAATTGTCGCGCCGGCAAACAAGCCATGGAAGACTTCTGTGCCGCAGAAGGTATTGCGTATGAGATCTGCGGCAAAGTCATTGTCGCCACCAGCCCAGACGAGCTCCCGGCCCTGCAACGCATCTATGAACGGGGTCAGGAAAATGGCGTACGCTGCGCCATGATTGAGCGCGAGCACCTGAAGGAAATCGAACCGCATGTGGCCGGCATCAAAGCGATTCATGTGCCGGAATCTGGCATCGTCAACTACCCGCAGGTGTGCGAGCGCATGGCCGCACGCATCCAGGAACGCAATGGCACGATCATGACCAGGGCGGCGGTGACGGGGATGCGGCGTGATGGGGCCCAGATCGTTGTGCAGAGCCAGGTCGGGGAGTTTACGGTCAATTACGTGGTGAATTGCGCCGGCCTCCATTCCGACCGCGTCACGGCCCTCAGCGGCCAACAGCCGGCAGTCAAGATTGTGCCCTTTCGCGGGGAATACTTCGAGGTCAAGCACGAGGCGCAGCATCTGTGCCGACATCTGGTGTACCCCGTGCCGGATCCGAACTTCCCGTTCTTGGGGGTGCATTTTACCCGGATGATCAAGGGCGGCGTCGAGTGTGGGCCGAATGCGGTGCTGGCGTTTGCGCGTGAGGGCTATAACAAGCTCGATTTCAACGCCGGGGATCTCTGGGAGACGCTGAGCTATAGCGGCTTTCGCAAGATGGCGGCGAAATACTGGCAAACCGGCTTGGGCGAAATGTGGCGTTCGTTTAGCAAAGCGGCCTTTGTCAAAGCCTTACAGCGTCTGATTCCCGAGATTCAGGCGGATGACTTGGAGCCGGCGCACGCTGGCATTCGCGCCCAGGCCCTGGCGCCGGATGGCGCCCTGGTGGACGATTTTATGATTCAGGAGATGGACCGCATTGTCAATGTGTGCAATGCCCCCTCGCCAGGGGCCACGGCGTCGTTGACCATCGGCAAATATATCGTGGAGAAGTTAGCGCGGCAATTTTAGCGCGTCGCGGACAGTGGCGGCAACGCCTCAGCAAGTTGCCGTGTGGCGCTGTCTGGGGCGGGCGCCGCCAAGACGGCACGGATCATCGCCACGCCATACGCCCCAGCGTGCAGCACCTGAGGCAGATTCAGGTGGTCGATCCCCCCAATCGCAATGACGGGAATCGACACGTGGCTGACGACTGCGGCGAGATGTGGTAACCCTTGCGGTGGGCCATACGCCAGTTTGGATGGCGTGGTAAACACCGGACCAAATACCACAAAATCCGCCCCCTCCTCGGCAGCCTGGCGCGCCTCATCCAGGCTGTGCGTGGACACTCCGAGCCATTTCCCCGCTCCCAGGGCACGCCGGGCCACGGCGGTCGGGAGCGAATGGCCAGCGAGATGGACGCCCGCCGCGTCCAGCGCCAGGGCAACATCCAGCCGATCATTCACCAGAAGCGGCACACCATACGGGGTGATGACCGTCTGCACACGGAGGCCCAGGGCATACAGGTCACGGGCGCTGAGGTCTTTTTCACGCAGCTGGATAGCCCCGGCCCCACCGCGGGCTGCCGCTTCCAGCACGTCTTCAAGTGGACGTCCCCCGGTTTGATGACGATCCGTCACCATGTAGAGGCGAAAAGGGATGGATGTACCGTATGCCCGCACGCTGTTTCTCCGCATGAGCGCAGCGTGGCGGCGCTTGCCTACCACGCTGCTGATGGGTCGTCACGACGTGTTTAGCCGATCATGCCCTCAAGAGGACTGCTGGCGGTGGCGTAGAGTTTGCGCGGAATACGCCCGGCTTTATAGGCCAGCCGTCCCGCTTCCACGGCGAGCCGCATGGCGCGGGCCATGGCCAGGGGGTCTCTGGCCCCAGCAATGCCGGTATTCATCAGCACGCCATCGACACCGAGCTCCATGGCAATCGCCGCGTCGGAGGCCGTGCCGACCCCGGCGTCGACAATGACCGGCACGCGGACGGTTTCCATGATCAGGCGGATATTGTAGGGATTGCAAATACCCAACCCGGAACCAATCGGCGCCCCGAGAGGCATGACCACTGCCGCCCCGGCATCTTCGAGCTTTCTGGCTGTAATGGGGTCGTCAATGGTATACGGCATGACAATGAACCCTTCTTTGGCCAGGATACGCGTGGCCTTGAGTAGTTCCTCGACATCCGGAAACAGCGTCTTTTCGTCGCCGATGACTTCGAGCTTGATAAAATCTGACAAGCCCGCCTCACGCGCCAAGCGCGCGGTCAAGACCGCCGAATCGGCGTCATAACATCCGGCAGTGTTCGGGAGAATCGTAAAACGGTCACGATCAATATAGTCCATCAAGGTTTTATCGGTGCCTGGCAAGGCCATCCGCCGAACGGCCACCGTCACCATGTCCGCCCCGGAGGCTTCATGGCACTGCTGCATGAGTTCGAGCGTGGGGTATTTGCCCGTGCCCACGATCAGCCGGGACTGGAATTCTTTGCCGCCGATCACCAGTGGGTCTGCATAGTTCTTCTGCATGCAACCATCTCCTTAACCGCCACCAACGGCCTGGACAATTTCCACGCGGTCACCGGTCTGTAACACCGTTGCGAGGTGCGCGGCACGTGGCACCACCTCCATATTCACCGCCACGGCCGTCCCCTGACGCTGCGCAATGCCGAGGTCTGCGAGCAGACTCTGCACGGTACTCTGCGCCGGAATCGACCGTTGCTCGCCATTAATGAGCACATCAATCATCATAGGGCGCCTACTCGCGAAAAAAAACCGCAGCGCGTGGCATGCGGCTATCTCTCTTCCGAACAGCCGACTGTCCGGCATCAGCCTAAGGTCAATACGTGGCAAACGTCACAACTCCCCGGCCTAAAGGCCGGAGCTTCGAGGGATGGGCACCCATGGCATGTTACCCCAGGCCCATGTTGCACCGCAGTCAAACGTATGCTAAGCCAGTGCTCTACTGCAACGTGCAAAGTTTTCCCTGGGAGACGGCCTCGCAGAACCACCGACTTTACGTGGTAAAGAGCCGTCCTGCACCCCGCACATGAGGCTCTTCCCCTGTGAGGCGTTGACGTGCAGTCGTATGGCAGGCAGTATAGCAGAAATGATCGTATTTACCACGCTGAACCTCGCGGAAAAATGAGTGAGCCCACCATGAACAGCGCAGAAAAATCTGTGGGCCCTTTGGGCCATTTGCGAAGAGGTTGACACCCCGGCCAGCCAGGCTGCAACCTTTTGACAGGCATGCCCTGTTGCAGGGATAATACCCTACGTGTCTCCAGAATATCTTGCGAGGACAAACCAGTGGCCGACAATATCACCCATGGCCTCGCCGCGGCGCTGCTGGCCCAGGTCGGGTTTCAGCAGCGCTATGGAGCGGCCGCGACGCTTGCCCTGGTGGTCGGCGCCGAGATTCCCGATCTGGACGCGTTGTACCAGTTTGCCGGGCCGGTGACCGCTTTTATCCACCACCGCGGGATCACGCATGCGTTTCTCGGCGGCAGCGTCCTGGCACTCCTCGCCGCCGGGCTCCTGCGGTGGCGCTGGCGCACGCCCTCCTACTGGCATCTCGCCGGGCTGGTGTATCTCGGGGTGCTGCTGCACATAGGGATGGATTACCTCACCTCGTATGGCACGCAGCTCTTCCTGCCGTTTGATGCCGGTCATTATTCGGCCGATGCGGTGTTTATTGTCGATTACTGCTACACGGCGATCATGCTGCTTGGTCTGCTGGTGGTCCGCATGCTGCGCCAGCAGTGGCAGCGGCGCTACCTCCTGGTCGGGCTGACCTGGCTGCTGTGTGGGGTAGGGCTGTGGTGGGCGGCCCCGCACCTCGCGCAGACCGTCGCGGATCTGCACCGTCAGATCCAGATCGGGTGGTGGCTGCTGCTCAGCGCCGTGCTGCTACGGACAGGACTGTGGCTGCTGCAGTACCTGCGTCCCCTCTGGCCGCCGCTCCCCGGTGCCGTAGGACTGGCGTGGCTGCTGCTGGGCCTCGGTATGTGGCTGAGCGCCCCGCGTGTTGTCCCGCCATCTCTCGTGCTCTTCGCACGCCAAGAAGCCAGCCTGTACATTGTCGGTGGGGCAGCGCTTCTCAGTCTCCTGGCATGGCTGGGACGACGCTGGCACGTCGCCCACACGGTCGTGGCGGGACGCTGGGCCGTCGCCACACTCGCAGCCTACGTGGGGCTGTGTTTTGTCAATCAGGCCCTGGCCCGACAGCACATGGCGCAAGCGCTCGGACCACAAATGGCCGCAGTGCAGCGCCTGACCGCCTTGGCGGTTCCGGGCGGCGGCGCGTTTCGTTGGCGCGTGATTGCGGAAACGGCGACGGAGTATCTCAGTAGTATGGTGACGCTCTACTCCTCGGTCACCCCGCCACAACACGTGCCCAAGGGACCAGAGAGTCACCTCGTCCAGGCCAGTAGGCAATACCGCCTGGTGCAAGTGTTTCTGGATTTCGCGCGCTTCCCGGTGATTGAGTCAGAGACCCAAGGCACAGAGACCCGCGTTAGTTACCGTGATTTACGCTTCAGCGATGGACGTGGGCGTAGTTGGTTCGATCTCAAGATGCATTTCAACCAGGATGGCCAGGTTCAAGGCATCGAGTTTCTCAATCGTCTGTTTCTGCCGCATCATCCAGATTTTGCCACGCAGCCCACCGTCCCGTGACCAACACGAACGCCACAAAGCATCCGACGAACAGCCCGGCCCCGAGGAGCGTGATATACCCCGCAGCGGTGGTGTCGATGCGGAAAGAGGCCAGGGCCGTCACGAGGTACCCCACCCCGAGCCCGGCCAGCAGCGACACGCCACACAGGCGCACGATGGTTCCTCCCAGCGCCGGGAGCACGCCTGACCCGACCTCGCAACGCCGCACATAGGCCAGACACTGGTTGCCATCGAGTAACGCCAGGAGGAGGCAACCGGCGCTTAGTCCAGCCCACAAATGCGGCGGGGCCGAGGTGAGGAGTAAAGCTAAGGTTAAGTTGAGCAACCCGACGCCACCGCTCCACACCACCAGGGGCAGCACACTCAAGATGCCGCCAAGCGTGGCCAGGAACCCCGTGAGCATAGCGAGGGCAATCACCCCGCGTGCCTGGGAAAACACCAGCGGTTGACAGGTCCATAGCACGGTCGTCACGCCTACCCAGGCAGCGATGACGCTCTGTCTGATCGACATCGGTTCTTCCCCTCAGCCACCACGCTGCGGCGCCAGCGGCAGACGTTGACGACGCGTCAGCAGTGCATACAGACCCTGGAGCGGATCCTCGGACTCCTGCAGAATGACGGGTACACCTAAGTGCCGGAAGGGAGCAAGATGCCGCTCCATTTCTAGGCGCCAGAGCACGGCCGTGGCCTCAGCTTGATGCGGCTGGCACACTGTAGGCAGCACATACAACGGTGACAGCACCACCAAGACCACTTGAAAAGCGCGGGCCAGGAGATCGTGCAAGGCTGTGAGCAGCCGTGGGTCGAGCAGCGGTGTGAGCACAATCAGCAGTGCCCCGGGTGGCAATACCCGCGGCGGAATGAGGCCAACGTCCTTGCTTAGATAGCTGAAATGCGTGCGGCTCTCTAACAGCGCATCCAGCAGACGGGACAGTTGCAGCTGCCCGACGGCTGGCGTTACCCAGGTACAAATACCCCCGTAATTAATCAAGCCCACCCGATCCTTGTGATACAGATAGTGCGCCGCCAGGGACGCTGCCGCACGCACCGCGACGTCCAGCGTGTTGAGGTGCGCTGTGCCCACGGAGGCCAGGGTGTCCAGCAGGAGTACCACATCGGCATTGCGCTCACAGTAGTAATCATTGACGTAGAGTTGCTGACGCACCAGCGAGGTGCGCCAATGCACCCGCCGGAGACGATCCCCGCTGTTGTACTGGCGCACGCCGGCGAATTCGAGGCCCTCGCCGACATGGCGCGACACGTAATGCCCAAACGACACGTGCGTGTGCAGCGGTGGCAGATGCTGCGGCAGTGGTGTCACACGAGGGTACACGCGGCAGACGAAGTCGTGATGGGCTTGGAGTAACAACGGTTGCAAGTCTGTGGGCAGATGCACGCGACCATAGAGCCGTCCGAGTGTATAGATCCCACGCCGGGCAAACGTGACCGCGTGGTGTGTGGTGTACGTGGCGCCAGCCTGCAGGGTACAGAGGACGCGTGGACTGCCGCTCACGCAGGTCGCTTCGGGTGGTATGAGGTGCCAGATTTCCAGCGGTGGAACGACCGTCGTGGCGCTCATCGTGATCGTCACCGTAATTGGATCACCCTCAAAGGCCCGTGGTGGCGTCACCTGACAGGTGAGGGTGAAGACTGGCGCTGCCAGAGTCAGGCGACTATACAGCAGCGCCACTACGAGGGGTAAGACGACGCACAGGGGTTCCAGGCGTCGGCTCACCGTACTGAGGAGGACACCAATGAGGAGCAGGATAATATATTGATACGTGAGCGCAGCATTGCGCCGCTGGACTGTCACGCCTCCACCTTCGGGATGGGCGTACGTTCCAGGATGTCGCGCACCACCTGCTCGGCCTGGATGCCACGCACCCACAATTCAGGTTTGAGCAGAATGCGATGCGCCAGGGCCGCTGGCGCCATGATTTTTACGTCATCGGGCAACACAAAATCCCGTTCTTGTAGCATCGCGTGCGCGCGAGCCAACTGATACAGCGCCAACGATCCACGCGGCGAGGCGCCGATTTGCACATGCGCATGCTGCCGTGTGGCCGCCGTGAGACTGACGATATACGCCTCCACCGCTTCGCTGGCATGGACCTGCTCCACCGTGGCCTGGATGGCCAGCAATGTCTCAGCAGTTAACACCGCCTCAAGGTCCACCCGCTCCTGCTGTCGGATGCCACGCCGGTGGAGAATCTGCCGCTCTTCCTCCAGGCTGGGATAGCCCACCCGCACCCGCATGATGAAACGATCCAGCTGCGCTTCCGGTAAGGGATACGTTCCTTCAAGTTCAATCGGGTTCTGCGTCGCCAGGACGGCAAAAGGCCGCGCCACTGGATAGGCGGTACCCTCGACCGTCACCTGACGCTCTTGCATGACTTCCAGCAAGGCCGCCTGCGTTTTTGGGGGCGCCCGATTCACTTCATCTGCCAACACGAGATTGGTAAACAGCGGGCCAGGGCGGAATTCAAACTCGCCACGCTTCTGATTGTAAATCAACCCGCCGGTGATATCGCCTGGCAGCAGATCCGGGGTGAACTGAATGCGCTTAAAATCTAAACCCGTCACTTGGGCGATGAGACGCGCCGTCAAGGTTTTTGCCAGGCCAGGCAAATCTTCAATCAAGATATTGCCACCGCTGTAGAGCCCCAGCAACAGGTGTTGTAAGACCTGCTCCTTGCCGATAATCACCTGTTGCTGGGCATCGAGCACGGTACGCGACATGCGGGCAGCTTCTGGAATCTGCATCACACCCCCTCTAGGCGTTGACACATCTCAAGTGCCAGATCGACACGCTGTTGGCGCTGGCGAGAGCGCGCCCACCAGTGCGTGGGCTCCTGACGCTGCAACAACGCTAGGAGGACCGGATCGAGCTGCGCCAGCTGTCCGAGATCAAGTTCAGCAAAGGACGCCTCAATCCGCCCGGTGACACGGTAGGCCAACACATGACGCAGACGTGGTTTTAACACTTCCTGCACATAGTGCGGATCGCGCCGGACGCTCTGCATGGCCTCCGCGGTGCTCCAGTGCCGTTCGACCCCCAGCGGCAACGGGGCGCTTACCCACCCGGCATGCCAGGGTGGGATTTCGGCTGGCAGGCGTCGGAGGACGCGGCGGGTGTAGGCCCCCAGACGGACACAAAACAGGCAGAACAGCCCATAACACAGCACCAGGAGCACGAACGTCTGCCAGTACTGATTCAGCACCAGGTACAGCGGCACGCCCACGAAGGCGAGGACACAGAACGTCCCCGTATCGTGCCACAGGCGGCTGGCAGTGGTCGGGGCCTCAGACGGCTGTCGCATGGGTGTGATCCTGCTGCAGATGCGCCTGCACGTGTTCCAAATGCGCCAGGGCGGTGGCCCGCGCGGTCTCGTCAAGGGGATGCAGGCTATAGCGTGCCAGCTCGAACAACGCCACCAGACCCGCGAACGCCTCCGTCGGCAGCTCCAGGGTGCGCAGGGCCTCGCCCATATATTCTTGTGGGGTGAGATGCGCATGGGCGGGGACACCGTAGTCCGTAAGCAGGTGTTCCAGACGCGCGTAGCAGGCGATGATGGCCTGGCGTGGGTCCGTATGCGTGCGCAGTGCTTGTAAGCCGGCGGCAATCGCCCGCTGTACGTGGGGGGATGACGTCTCATCCGCTAGCGCTGGCAACCGTCCTCTGCCCCAGCTTTCACAGAGCATCCACACCCCGAGCAGTCCCAGGCCCCCGTACACCAGGATCACCACCGTGAATATGGCATACCCGGTGGTCGATGACTGGACTTGCTCCACCAGCGACTGTGTCCCAGAGTCAAGGAGTTCCTGCGCTAGATGCACTTCCGCCCGTAAGCGCTCCAAAAGGGATGTCACCTCATCGCTGTGGCGCAGAAGCCACAGTACACCGATGAGCAGCAGCGCCAACGAGCCCAGCGTGCTGGCCATCGCCTGCCAGGCCGTGCGCACAGGGGTCTCCTGGCGCTGTTCCTGCAGTTCGGCACGGCGACGACGCTGGCGGAGGGCGGCGAGGAGCGTGACACCGACTCCGGCGAGCATCACCACGCCCATGACAAAGTAAAGCGGTGTCGGTAACGTTGGAATGAGCAATACCCCTGGCGCGTTGGCATCACCAAAGTGGAGGGTGGTGGCCAGGCCGTACAGATACAGCAGCACGCCCAGCAAGGCAGCGCCGAGTAGCAACCCTGGAGTGGCCTGGCGAAGGCGGAATGGGAGCATACGATTATCGGCCTTTCATGCAGTTGCATAGTCACGGGCGCACTGTACACGAAGCCCGGCAATGGCGCAAGGTGCTCGCGGCGGATCGCCCGGCCCGGCGACACACGGCGATGCCGCTGCCTCACCTCGGTGCTTGTTGGACGACCCGTCAGCATGTATACTGCACAGTGACGCACACGCAGCGTCATCTGCCATCTTCACCAGTCGAGAGACCATGCACCTCGTCACCTTAGGCAATGGGACCGGCCAGGCCACTCTGCTACGCGGACTCCGGGCGTATGCCTGTGACGTCACGGCCATTGTCGGGGTGACGGACAACGGTGGACATAGCGGTCAACTCCGTCGCCTGCTGCACATGCCCCAAGTGGGAGATACACGCCAATGCTTGAGTGCGTTGCTAGATGACACCTCGGTCTGGGGTCAGCTCCTGCGCCATCGTTTTACCGAGGGCGAGATGTCTGGATTCAGTGTTGGTAATGTGATGCTGGCGGCGCTGACGCAGCAGCATGGCAGTTTCTGCACTGCGGTGGAAGCCGTGCGCCAGGCCGCAGGATTGCGGCAGCGGGTACTCCCCGTGGCGGACGAGGAGACGGACATTGGCGCGGAACTGTGCGATGGTCGTCGTCTCATAGGCGAATGGGAGATTCTCCGGCGGCAGCCTCGGACCCCCATTACACGGCTGTTTCTGCAGCCGCCGGTGGCGGCGCATCCCGCAGTGCGCGCCGCGCTGGCCGCAGCGGATTGTGTCGTCCTCTGTCCGGGGTCGTTCCTCACAGGGCTGATAGCGCTGCTCCTCCATCCAGGCGTACGCGAGATACTGCACGCCAGCCAGGTGCCCTGTGTGTCTGTCGGGAATCTCATGACGCAGCCAGGGCAGACGGATGACTATACGGCGTGCCGGCACTGGGAGGTGCTCACGTCCTACCTGGGGCGTCCCGTGGAGGCGGTGTTGCTCAATAATGGTCCGATCCCGCCAGAACTCTTGGCCATCTATGCCACGCAGGGGGCGTATCCCGTGCGCAACGATTTCACCGGCTCCGAGACGCTCCTTGTCCGGGCAGATCTGGTGGATCGCCCCGATCCGCTTACCTTACGCTCCTATACACGACCCACAAGGCCTGGGACCGAGACGGGATGGCATCTCATCCGCCACGAGCCGCACCGGCTGGCAGCCCAGATCGTCACACTCGCCACGCACCTCGCCGGCGGGCGCGCCACGCGCCCCCTCGAGGGGGTGCTTTTTCATTGACAGCCATTCTCCAGGCTATGTATGATGCAAGTCAAAATGCTTAGAGACGCTAAGTGATTGATACATCGTAAGTCTGGGGTGAAATGATGAGGAGAAGAGGGCATGCTCTCTGACAGCACGCTCGGGGAGTTCTTTCGAGCGGCCATCGACATTCCGGAGATCCCGTTTGGCGAGATGCTATGGGAATCTGCCCAGCGCTTCCCGGAAAAAATCGCCATTGTGTTTCAAGGGCAGAAAATTTCCTACCGCGAACTCGATGGCTTAGCCAACAGTTTCGCCAATGCCCTCGCCAAATTAGGGGTCAAAAAAGGGGACCGGGTCGGGCTGTATATGACCAACCGGCCCGAATATGTCATCAGTGTCTACGGGATTGCCCGCCTGGGTGCGGTGTTTACCCCGATGAACCCCACGTATAAAGAAGGGGAAATCGAGCACCAGCTGCGTGACGCCGAGGCCAGCGTCCTGGTGGTGCAAGAATCGCTTTATCCTCTCGTGCGGAACGTGCGGACGCACCTGAGTAGCTTGCAGGTGATTCTGATCGGACAACGGGCCGAACCCGGGACGTATCTGTTCCGGGATCTGCTGCGGCAGTCGTCGCCGAAACACCCCCCGCAGGTGCAGCTGAGCTGGACCGAAGACCTCGTGGCCTTGCCCTATTCGAGCGGCACCACCGGTCTCCCCAAAGGGGTCATGCTGACACAACAAAATCTGGTGGCAAACAATATCCAGTTCATTTCTAGTGGTCGTATTTCCGATCATGACACCATGCTGCTGTTTCTCCCCTTTTATCACATTTATGGCATTTTGCTGATGGGCGGGGGCCTCTACGCTGGGGCGACCCTGGTGATTATGGAAGCGTTCGATCTCGAACGTTCGCTGATGCTGGCCCAGCAGCATCATGTGACCTTATATTATGCTGTCCCGCCTATTCTGGTGGCCCTCGACAATTCTGCACGCGCCATCCAGTATCCCCTCCCGGATCTGCGCTACATCATGGTCGGCGCGGCTCCACTGGCTCCGGACGTGGCCCAGCGGGTGCAGGACAAACTCCACGTGACGGTGTTGCAGGGTTATGGCCTCACGGAAGCCTCGCCCATCACCCACCTCAATCCTGTCGATCAAGGCCGCATCAAGCTCGATTCCGTAGGACTTTCCATGCCCAATCAGGAGCAGCGCATCGTTGATCTCGAACACGGGGAACGCGACCTCGACGTGGGGGAGATTGGCGAACTGTACGTCCGCGGGCCGCATATCATGAAGGGCTACTGGAAAGCCCCGGAGGAGACGGCGCATGCTTTGCGCGATGGCTGGCTCGCCACCGGCGACATCGCCCGGATGGATCGCGACGGCTATGTCTACATTGTCGACCGTAAAAAAGAGATGATTAAGTACAATGGCTTCGCCGTCTCGCCCGCTGAAGTTGAAGCCGTGCTGTTTCAGCATCCTGCGGTCGCCGATTGTGCCGTGATTGGCAAGCCCGATGCCGAAGCCGGCGAGATTCCCAAAGCCCTGATTATGTTGCGGCCAGGCGAGGATGTCACGCCAGAAGTGCTCATGGCTTTTGTCGAGAGTCGGGTAGCAGGCTACAAGAAAATTCGCGACGTGGAATTCGTCGTGTCTATCCCGAAAACCGCCTCTGGCAAAATCCTGCGCCGGGTACTTATTGAAGCGGAACGTCAGAAGCAGCCTGCGGCCCCGGTCCTGGACGAGCCTCTGCCCGCTGTCGCGGAGGACGTGATGGCCCCGGTGGTCGATGATGACACGCCTCTGCCAGATGAGGACCGCGACTCCACAGACTGAACTGCCAAAGGATGACGCGATGAAACCCCCAGTGCTTGTGACCCGTGTGATACCAGAGCCCGCGCTTGACGTGCTCCGTGAAGCGTGCGAGGTGCAGTGTGATCCGCTGGACCAGGCGTTGACGCCCGCAGCGTTACGGCACGCTGTGCTGGGGAAACAGGGCCTGCTGGTCCTGGCCACTGATCGTATTGATGCGGCGGTGCTCGAAGCGGGCACGGACCTCAAAGTGGTCTCCACCGTCGCCGTCGGCTATGACAATATCGATGTCAACACGGCCACCCAGCGGGGCATTGTGGTGACGAACACCCCGGGGGTGGTGACGGAATCCACCGCGGACCTGACCTGGGCCTTACTGTGCAGCGTGGCACGACGCATTGTGGAGGGTGATCGCTATATCCGCGCGGGGAAATGGCGCGACTGGACGTTGCTGCTCATGGCAGGCGGGGATATTCACGGCAAAACCCTGGGGATTTGCGGCATGGGCCGCATTGGGCAAGCGGTCGCCCGGCGGGCCAGCGGGTTTCATATGCGCGTGTTGTACCACAATCGTCACCGCCTGGAACCGGCCCTCGAAGCGGAACTGCACGCCACCTGGGTGGACAAAACGACCCTGTTACAGCAAGCGGATTTTGTCACGCTGCATGTGCCCCTGTCGGCCGCGACCACGCGCTTCATCGGCGCTGCAGAACTGCGCCTGATGCGTCCCACGGCCTATCTCATCAATGTGGCGCGCGGTCCGGTCGTAGACGAAACAGCGCTCATCCAGGCCCTGCAAGAAGGCTGGATTGCCGGCGCGGCGTTGGATGTGTTCGAAAACGAGCCGCATGTGCCAGCCGCCTTACAATCCCGCGACAATGTCGTCCTCGTGCCCCACATTGGCAGCGCCTCCGTGGCGACACGGACGCGCATGGCCGTGATGGCCGCAGAAAATCTGGTGGCGATTCTCCGGGGTACGCCGACGCCGCATGTGGTCAATCCTGCGGTCCTCGCCTAGCGGCCTCGCCCACCGTGTGCTGCCTCCCTGTGGTACGCGGGCCGGCGGGCAGCAGACGACAGAAAGGGACAAACATGGCGCTCCTCGTCGGTCAACGGCGCGTGGCCTAATGGGGCGACGTTATCTCCTGGCACTGATCGCCTATGCCCGTCTACGGCTCCTCGGTACGCTTGTCCTGTTGCTCTGCGCCGGCCTCACCGAGGGCTGCGGGCTCCTCTTGTTGGTGCCTTTCCTGCACATTATCGGGTTCCCCCACGACGGCAGTGCTCCCGCAGGTTTGAATCTCATGGCACAGCAAGGATTCGCTCGCCTTGGCCTGCCCATGACCTTGCCCATGATGCTCGCCTTGTATGTGAGTCTCGTGGCCTCCCACGCGGCACTCCTGCGCTGGTGTACCGTGTTGATGTCTGAGATGCAACTCGGCTTTGTCGATCACCTCCGGATTCGACTTTACACGGCGATTGGCCGGGCCAACTGGCTCTTCTTGTCACAACGGCGCACCTCAGACTTCAGCGCCACGCTCACCGCCGATATCACGCGCATTGGGCAGGGTACGCACTGTGTCCTCGATGGCCTGGTTGCCGGAGTGCTCATGGTGGGGCACATCCTAGTGGCCTGCCGCCTCTCTGTGGTCATGACCCTGATCGCGTTGCTGACCGGTGGGATCTTGTTCGCCATCCTGTGGCCCCAAGTGCAGCGGGCCCGCGCCCTGGGGACGCTGTTGACGCACGCCAACCAGGACATCTTCGCGACGGTCTCCGAATTTCTCAATGGCATCAAACTGGCCAAGAGTTATCACGCGGAAGCCCGCTACAGTTCCACCTTTGCCGCCACCGTGTTCACCCTACGCCAGCGTGTGCTGCGCTTCATGCGTAGTAACGCCACCGTGCAGATGATCTATCAGATTGGCGCCACCATCGTGCTGAGCCTGCTTGTCTATATTGCAACGACAGTGCTCGCGCTCCCCATGGCCAACCTGCTGGTCCTGGTGTTTGTCTTTGCGCGCCTCCTGCCCATGCTCTCCAGGGCGCAGCGTAATGTCCAACAAGTGATGTATATGCTACCGTCTTTCGCCAAGACACTGGAAATGGAAGCCAGTTGTCACACCGCTGCCGAGGCCAGCGAGGAGGACAGCGACTGGCTCCCAGCGTTGCACCACGCGGTGCGTTTCCAGCACGTGTCCTTCCGGTACGACACCCAGGCCGCCCAGGCGACACTGAGCAACATCAACCTGGTCATTCCGGCACGCCACACCACCGCCCTGGTGGGACCATCAGGCGCCGGGAAGAGCACCCTGGCGGACCTCATCATGGGCTTACTCACGCCAGATACCGGCGTGGTGCTGATCGATGACGAGCCGCTCGGTGCGGAGCGCCTGCCGTGCTGGCGTCGGAAAGTCGCCTACGTCCCCCAGGATACCTTTTTGTTTCATGACACCGTGCGGGCCAACCTCCTGTGGGCGCAACCAGATGCCTCGGAAGCCGCGCTGTGGCAGGTACTCCAGCTCGCCGCTGCCGAGACGTTTGTCCGCGAACTGCCCCAGGGGCTCGACACGCTGGTAGGCGACCGCGGTATCCGTCTGTCTGGGGGCGAACGTCAGCGCCTTGCCCTGGCGCGGGCGCTGTTGTATCAGCCCTTACTGCTGCTGCTGGACGAGGCCACCAGCGCGCTGGACGTGGAGCATGAGCAGCGCATTCAGCAAGCGATCGACGATTTGCACGGGGAGTTGACGATCGTGATCATTGCGCACCGCCTGTCCACCGTGCACCGGGCCGATCACATCGTGGTCATCGACCATGGCCATGTCGTAGAAACCGGCGCTTGGGAGGAGCTGAGTACCCGTGCCGGCGGACGGTTCCAGGCGTTGTTGCGGCTGCAAGCGCCTGCCTGAGCTGTCAGGCCACACCGCTGATGTTCATTCTCAGCAATCTCTGTCATACTGTCCTTCAAGGCTTGCAAGAACAATGGGTCTGCAGTATAGTGTCCGCGCTTTACAATCGGATGGGGATATGTGCTCATCTGTCACACAGTCATATCATCCTTACGTCATCGGGGTACCGCAATGGATCTGGATGCTTTTGATGCAACGGAGCTCATCCATAGCGTGTGGGAACTCCGCCAGACTGCTCTGCAACTTGGCGAATCCTCCGGCACGAAGTTCCTCTGTCCGAGCTGTGAACGACTCAAGCCCTTCGCCGGGGATGAGGCGCTTGACTACTACAACAACTCCGGCGGTCTGATCCTGGCGTGTAATGACTGCTTGCTCGATTTCCATATCCGTCGCGGTGTCGAACGCGTCAAGCAGATGTAATCGTGAAACATGTTCTGTGCATTCCACTCCTCGGCTATTTGAGCCTCATCAGTCTCCTGGCCGTAGGGCTCGGCGGGTGTGAGGCTTTACATCATACGTATAGTTTTTCTGAGCCCATCAGTACGACGTTGCCCGTGCAAGTGACAGGGGATGACCTCTGGGTGACCTCATTACCTGTGGGCGCTGACGTCTATATCCAACCCTATATCCCTGAGCAAGTGCCGTCGCATGCCACCGACCCTGCCGCGGTCCGTGGGAAGACGCCGCTGCGTGTCACACTACCGCCAGGGAGCTACTGGATTGAGTTGGCGTTAGAGGCCGACGCGTTCGAGAGCTATTTCACGCCGCCGTATGATGATGCCCAATTTGAGCCCGATGGCGCCGCCTCTGAAGCCTTGCTCTTTCGCCCGTTTGCGCCGGGTGAGAAACGGCGTGTACTGCGGTACTATCGACTTGAGAAAAAGGCCCAGCAAGGGCAGACGCTGATCGCGCTCTTCCATCCGCGTGGAGTCCCTATGGAGCGCGTTGCCGCCCTCTATCCACAAAGCGACCAATACCGCTTTGCTCCTGAGGCGGTGCAGAACCTCTTGCAGCAGGTGCAGATGCCACGCCAGGCGCAGGAGCCGTTCCTGATTCTCCTGCGGCGCGGCGGCAAAGCGTTTTGGAGCGTACGCGATGAATATGCGGTGGCGCTGGAACTCCAGCCCGAAGCGATTACCGGGCGCGTTGTCACCCTCTACACCGGGACGAAACCGCCGTCTCCGCTCCTGCCCGATGGTGGGGGATTTTGAGAGGGATGGCTAGCCCGTTGGCCCCAGACATCGCAAGCCCATAGGCGATGTGCTTGCCCCTGCCCCTCGGGAGCGCGGTGCGTGGAAGGAGGCCATGCGGAAGCGTGTATGGCTTATGGGACTCACGGTGGTGTGATCTGTCCCGCAAGAGCCAGCATGGTGCGGTCGCCAGGTTGCAGGAGTCCGTCCGGGTGGGCGAGATGGAGCACACGGCGCTGGAAGTTGACAATGGCGCTGATGGTCCGCGGGCTCATGACCCCGTCCACGGCCAGAGGGCGGTGCGGCGCTTGCAGGTGCCTATTCAACAGGGCCTGCACCAGTTGCACGTCCTCGGTACGATTTAAGCCTCCGTGCCCCACTGAAGCAACCATCCTCTGCATGATCAGCCCTTTCCTCGCCGACAGCAGTGCTCTCTTCTAGCATCCGGCCATCGAGGATGCTACACTGCCTGAACATCTGTATACCCTCGAGCGTTACCATCCTGCGGCGAGCGGGCCGAGCATAGTGCCGCCCGCTCCTGGAGTCAAAAGGAAAAGGGGCGCCCCTGCAGCCTATGAGAGAGCTCGCACTATGAATGACGTGTACGATGCCTCAGCGATTGAGGTATTAAGTGGCCTGGAACCGGTGCGCAAACGTCCGGGCATGTTTACCGACACCACGCGCCCGAATCATCTGGCCCAGGAAGTGGTGGATAACAGCGTGGATGAAGCCATTGCCGGCCATGCCAGGCACATCGACGTGACGCTCTACCAGGATGGCTCCTTGGCGGTCAAAGACGACGGGCGTGGCATGCCGGTGGATCTCCATCCCGAGGAGCAGGTGCCAGGCGTGGAAGTGATCCTGACACGTCTACATGCCGGCGGCAAATTTTCCTCCAAAAACTACCGTTTCTCCGGGGGCTTGCATGGCGTGGGCGTCTCAGTGGTCAACGCGCTGTCCACCCGTCTGGATGTCTGGGTGCGCCGTGGCGGGCAGGAATACCACATGGCCTTTGCCCATGGTGACAAAGTTTCCGACCTCGTGGTCGTGGGACCAGTGGGTCGCCTGAACACGGGCACCACGGTGCGTTTTTGGCCAGATACGAGCTACTTCGAGTCGCCGCAGTTTTCCGTGCCACGTCTGTGCCATATTCTCCGCGCCAAAGCGGTCCTGTGCCCTGGATTGCGGGTGCGTTTCCACGATGAACACACCGGGGAACGCCAGGAATGGCGCTACCAAGAAGGCTTAAAAGCGTATCTCCGCGAGGCCCTGCTGGACATCCCGACCTTGCCGGATGAGCCCTTCGTCGGCGGCTTAGAAGGGGCACAGGAAGTGGTCGACTGGGCCGTGGTGTGGCTGCCCGAGGGCGGCGAGGCGATCACGGAAAGCTATGTCAATCTCATCCCCACGGCGCAGGGTGGTACGCACGTCAACGGCCTGCGCACTGGACTCACCGAAGCCATGCGGGAATTCTGTGAGTTCCGCAACCTGTTGCCACGCGGTGTGCGCCTCGCCCCGGAGGATGTCTGGGAAGACTGCAGCTATGTCCTGTCCGTCAAACTCGAAGACCCGCAGTTTACCGGGCAGACCAAAGAGCGGCTGTCCTCGCGTCAGTGTGCCGCGTTTGTCTCTGGTGTGGCGCAGGACGCCTTCAGCCTGTGGCTCAACCAGCATCCCGAAAACGGCGCCCGCCTCGCTGCCCTGGCCATTACACATGCCCAGGACCGCTTGCGGCTGAGCAAAAAGGTGGTACGCAAGCGCGACATGAGCGGCCCCACGCTGCCGGGGACGCTGGCGGACTGCACCTCGCAGGATCCGGCACGCACCGAGCTCTTTCTGGTGGAGGGCGACT
>SXND01000099.1 GCA_005777235.1 Pseudomonadota bacterium | reverse complement strand
GGACGGCGGCACCCGGTGCGCCTCCATTACCGGGGCCTATGTGGCCATACACCTGGCGCTCCAGCATCTCGTCCAGCAAGGGGCCATTGCCTCTATCCCACTCACAGACGCCGTGGCCGCGGTCAGCCTAGGCATTTTTCAAGGGGTGCCGTTCCTGGACTTGAATTACGACGAGGACTCGACCTCCGAGGCCGACTTGAATATCGTCATGACGGGGAGCGGCACGCTGATCGAGATCCAGGGCACGGCGGAACGCGCCCCCTTTACCACCGAGGGTCTGCTGCAGACCCTCACACTCGCACGGCAGGGCATCGAGGCCCTCCTCGCCTCCCAGCGTACCGCCCTGGGCCTATCCTCAAGCACGTAGCATCCCTCAAGCACGTAGCATCCTGGCCTGTCCCAAAAAAAGCATTGCAGGGGTGTGGACGCTGTGGTAGTGTCCCTTGCACTTTCCTCAGGTTGTTTTCGCGACATTTGCTTTGTACGGGGCGTAGCGCAGCTTGGTAGCGCGTCGGTTTTGGGAGCCGAAAGTCCCCGGTTCAAATCCGGGCGCCCCGACTTGCAAAGCACCACAGCAGTTGCCCAGACGTACATCACTTGCGCCGCAGTAGCACCTTACGCAGTTCCAGACCGAGCAGAGGGATCACCCCGAGCCCGATCCAGGCGAGACATTGGTACAGCGAGATCGGGGTCGTGCCAAAAAGCGTCTGCAGGGCAGGCAGATGATGAATGGCCAGTTGCAAGCCAAGGCTGGCGAGCACAATCACGCAAAGCGGTATGTTCGACCACAGCCCTACCTCCCAGACCGTCCTGGTGTCACTCCGCGCCCCGAGGGCGCGGAACAATTCCGCGAATACCAGGGTGGAAAAGGCGGCATCGCGGGCCTGGGCCAGGTTGTGATCGCTATACCACGTATAAGCAAAAGCGCTCAGGGTAACGCCAGCGGTGAGACAGCCGACCAGTGCCAGGCGCTGACAAAAAGCCCAATCCAGCAGTTGCGCCTCAGGATGTCGCGGCGGGCGCTGCAGCACACCCGGATCAATCGGGTCGATGGCCAAGGCCAGGGCCGGCAAGCCATCGGTCACCAGGTTGATCCAGAGCAACTGAATGGGCAAGAGGGGCAGGGGCCAGCCGACCAGCGCCGCGAGAAACATGACCGCGAGTTCACTCGCATTCCCACCCAGCAAATACGCCAGGGTTTTGGCGATATTGTCATAGATGCCGCGGCCTTCCTCGACCGCGGCGACAATCGAGGCAAAATTATCGTCCGTGATGATGATGGCCGCGGCCTCTTTCGTCACTTCTGTGCCCGTGAGACCCATGGCAATGCCAATCGACGCCTCTTTTAGCGCTGGCGCGTCGTTGACGCCATCCCCCGTCATGGCTACCACCGCCCCACAGGCTTTCCAGGCCCGCACGATGCGCAGTTTGTGCTCAGCTGTGACCCGAGCATAGACTGCAATGCCGGCGACACGCTGCGTCAGTTCTTGTGCGCTCAGGAGGTCCAGCTCATGCCCCACCATAACTGCGTCCCCAGGCTGGAGGATGCCGAGTTCACGGGCGATGGCGTGGGCCGTGTCGGGATGATCGCCGGTGATCATCACGGTGCGAATGCCGGCACGCCGGCAGCGCTGCACCGCGTCGAGCGCCTCGGCCCGTGGGGGATCTTGCAAGCCGATCAGCCCCAGAAAGATGAGATCCTGTTCGCTCACCTCGGGGCTGGCGCTGGCGTCTAGTGGGCGCTCCGCCAGGGCCAGCACGCGCAGGGCCTCGTGGGCCATGCGGGCACTCATCTGCAGCATCCGACCCCGGTCGCTCTCGGTCAACACCTGCACGCCGTGCGGAGTGCGTATGGCGCTGCAGCGCTCCAGCATGACTTCAGGAGCACCCTTGACAAAGGCCCAGGCCTGGCCAGCCCGCTGCCGGATGACCGTCATGCGCTTGCGGTCGGAATCGAAGGGTAGGACATCCAGACGGGGCATTTCCGTCTCCAAGAGGTCCCGGATGATGCCGCGTTTGGCCGCCACCACCAGGAGGGCGATTTCTGTCGGGTCGCCTACCGTGATGGCGTGGTGGTCCTGCACCCGCAGCTCGGCGTCGTTACAGGCCGCCGCCGCACGTAAGAGCTCGTCCAAGAGCGCCTCTTCAGCAGCGCGGTCGCGGGCCCCGTCGGCCGAAAACGTGCCGGTGGTGGCATACCCCTCGCCGCTGACGGAGAAGATTGACGTGCTCGTGGCCACCTGGCGTGCCGTCATGGCCCCGACTGTCAGTGTTCCGGTTTTGTCGCTGCAAATCACTTGCGCACACCCCAGAGTCTCCACCGCTGGCAAACGCCGCACCAGCGCATGACGTCGCACCATGCGCTGCACGCCCAGGGCCAGGGCGATCGTCACCACTGCTGGCAACCCTTCGGGAATCGCCGCCACGGCCAGACTGATGGCGCTGAGAAAGAGTTCAAAGGGGGGCACGGCGCGCAGCAGACCTAAGGCAAAGACCGCGGCGACGATCCCCAGGCAGGCCCACAGCAGATTGCGGGCGACCTGGTCCAGCCGCTGTTGCAACGGAGTGGCTCCGCTGCTCGCTGTGTCCAGCAGCGTGGCGATATGCCCGACCTCGGTGTCCATGCCGGTGGCCACCACCAGGGCCCGGCCAGAGCCAGTCGCCACGCTGGTTCCGAGGAACACCATATTATGGCGCTCCGCCAAGGGCGTGTCAGTGTCGCAGATCTCGGCGCGTTTTTCTACCGGCTGTGACTCGCCCGTGAGTGGCGCCTCACTGCTCCGGAGCGTCGCCGCCTCGACAAGCCGTGCATCTGCCGCCACCAGATCGCCGGCGTCGAGCAGCAGGATGTCGCCACACACCACCTCGGCCGCGGCGATCACGGCAGCGTGGCCCTGGCGTACTACTCTGGCTTTGGGGGCCGCCAGTCGGGCCAGCGCGGCCACGAATTGCTCAGCCCGATATTCCTGCACAAAGCCGAGGAGAGCGTTGAGTAACACAATGGCCAGAATGGCCAGGCCATCAATGACCTCCCCAAGCGCTGCCGAGACGAGAGCAGCCCCAATCAGCACCCAGATAACCAGGCTGCCGAACTGCCCCGCCAGTAAGGCCAGCGCGGAGACGGTGTGCGCCTGCCGCAGCGTGTTGGGCCCTGCCTGTTGCAGGCGCTGGGCCGCCTCGGGGGAAGCCAGCCCCTGCTGCACATCCGTCTGGAACTGCCTAACCAGGTCGGCAAGCGGCCGGTCATGCCAGCGCTCCTGTGTGTCGCCAGGCATGGCACTGTCATACTTCGTATCCTGGGTGTGGTCGCCTGACTTGCTGCCCATCGGGTGTTTCCCTTCGTTTGTGCGCGTATGTGGGAGGATCACATGCCGCGCCTTAGTCATTGCTTCCAAGCGGCACAGCCGCGCGCGCCCGCTGCCATTTACGCTCCTCTATGGCACAAAAGAGGCACGGGACGATAAACATGGTGATAAGCTGCACCGTCATGCCCCCCACGGAAGGAATCGCCATCGGCTGCATGACGTCCGCGCCGCGCCCAGAGGCCAGGAATATAGGAATCAGGCCCAGAATCGTGGTGCCAGTGGTCATCAGGGCTGGGCGAATGCGCTTCAACGCCGCGTCAAGCACTGCGGCGCGGATCTCGTCACGGGTGTGAAACTGTGCCCCGTCAAAGGTGTCTTCGAGGAAGCTGGCCATGACCACGCCAGCATCATCGACAACGCCAAACAGCACCAGGAAGCCTACCCACACGGCGACGGACAGATTGACGCCCCACCACGCCAGCATCACAAAACCGCCCGAAGCCGACACCAGCACGCCGAAATAAATAATCGGGGCAATCCACCAGCGCTTGAAACCGAGGTAAAGCATGACAAACATGATGAAGAGACAGACTGGCACCAGAATCTGCATGCGCTTGGTAGCGCGCTGCTGATTCTCGAATTGCCCCGACCATTCCCAGTAATAGCCGGGGGGAACTTGCAGACGGCCTTCCTGCAGGGCGCGCTGCAAGGTGGCTTCGGCATCCTCAACCACACTGACCTCATCGCGCTCGCGGGTGTTCAGCGTCACGTAGCCCACCAGCAGCCCACGTTCCCCCTTGATTTCCTGCGGACCGGTGACCACGCGGATGTGTGCCAACTGCGCCATGGGTACCTGTGCCCCGCTGGCGCTGGGCACGAGAATGTGCGCCAAATCGTCAAAATCCTGGCGTAAGTCACGCGGGTAGCGCACGCGGATGGGATAGCGTTCCCGGCCTTCCACCGACTCCATGACGTTGGCCCCACCAATAGCGATTTCGATGACATCCTGCACGTCGCGGATATTGACGCCGTAGCGGGCGATTTTCTCCCGATCAATGTCAAACTCGATATAGGGCTTGCCCACAATGCGGTCCGCGACCACATCCGTCGCCCCCGGCACCTGCTTGAGGATCGGCTCCATCTGCAGACCGATCGCTTCGATGGTCCGCAAATTGGCGCCGTAAATTTTCACCCCCATCATGGCGCGGAAGCCGGTCTGCAACATGATCAGGCGCGTCTGAATCGGTTGTAAAAACGTCGGCAGCACCCCGGGAATGGCCGTCTTGGCCTGCAGTTCGGCCAGGATTTCGGACTTGGTGATCTTGCGCACTTCGGGCCAGAGCCAGCCCAGCGGGGTTTTCAGCACCGCCGGCCAGGCGGCAAACCAGCGCGGCACCGGGACATCGCGCCAGGCGGATGTGGGCTTGAGGAGGATGATCGTTTCCATCATGCCGATAGGCGCCGGGTCGAGGGCCGATTCCACCCGACCGAGTTTACCGACCACTGAGGCCACTTCGGGCACGGTGGCAATCGCCATGTCCTGCCGACTGTTGACCGCCACCGCTTCGGAGAGCGCCGCTTGCGGCAAGAGGGAAGGCATGTAGAGCAGTGCGCCTTCGTCCAGCGGCGGCATGAACTCGCGACCCAGGCCCGGGAGAATGCGACCAGCACGCACGACCTGCAGACCGCTGGCCAGCTCGGCCTCGCGTTCGGACGGGGTCTGCCGACGCCACAGGAGTCGCAGGCGCGGTTCCTGGCCTGGCCACTGCACCGTCTGCCACTGTACAGCGGAGAATTGCACCAGGGGTCGGCTGGCGTCGGTGGCCAGAAGATTGACCACATATTCCACGGGAGAGAGCAGCGTGCCAATACCGAGCCATAGGCTCATCCCCAGCATGAGCATAAGCACTGGGAGCAGCATGAAGGTCTTTTGGTGCTGGAGCACCCAGAGCAGCACCGGGCGATACAGCCGCGTCACGCCACGCGAGACAACATTCGCTTCCAGCGGTAGGAAGCGCTCACGCGCCATCCGGACCAACGCCAGGGAGACAATGACACCGATGGCGATGGACATGGGCCAGCCGGTAGCATGACCGCTGCCGTAGCCCCACATCAACACGAGGTGTGCCGCCACAGCAGCAGCAGCGCCGAGCAGCGCCGCCGCTGACCATACCGTGGTACGGGACAGCCGTATGGGCCGAAACAGATGGTAGCACAGCAGTGGCACGATGCTAATCGCCAGCACCACCGAGGCCGCGATGGCAAAGGTCTTGGTAAAGGCCAGGGGCCGGAAGAGCTTGCCTTCCTGCCCTTCGAGAAAGAACACCGGCAAGAACGACACCAGCGTATTCGACACCGCTGTGAGCATGGCGCCGCCGACTTCCGTGGCGCCCTCATAAACGCTCTGGAAATGGCTTTTGCGGCCGTCGTTGGCGGCGATGTGCCGGTAAATGTTCTCCGTCATAATGATGCCCATGTCCGCCACATCGCCAATGGCAATCGCCAGACCGGCGAGTGACATGATGTTGGCATCCACCCCACAGACGTACATCAAGATGAAACACAGCGCCAGGCTGAGCGGCAGCGTCACGATCGTCGCCAGGGTGCTGCGCAGATGCAGCAGGAACACCAGGATGACCAGGCTCGCCACCAGGACTTCTTCGCTGAGGGCTTCTTTCAAGGTGTTGATGGTTTCCAGGACAATGGTCGTGCGGTCGTAGAAGGGCACCAGCCGCACGGTGGAGACCCGGCCATCGGCGAGCGTTTCGCTGGGCAGCCCTTTGGCGAGCTGGGCAATTTTCTCCTGCACCCGTTCCATGACCTGCAGCGGATTCTCGCCATAGCGCATCAGCACCACGCCGCCCACGGCTTCAACGCCCGCCTTGTCGAGGGCGCCACGCCGGAAATCTGGCCCGAGCGCCACGGTGGCCACATTTTTGACATAGAGCGGCGTGCCGGCGGTGGCGCGTATCACGATGTTTTCTAAGTCGGCCAGGCTTTTGATGAAGCCGATGCCACGGATGAAGAACTCGATGCCGTTCTTTTCCAGCACCTTGGCGCCAACATCAATGTTCGATTTACGCACGGCCTCGTAAATCTGCGCCAGGGTGACGCTATGGGCGCGCATTTTGTCGGGATGGACGTCAATTTGATATTGCTTCACGAAGCCGCCAATGCTGGCCACTTCGGAGACGCCCTCAACGGCGTTGAGTTGATAACGGATGTACCAATCTTGCAGGGAGCGCAGTTCCGCCAGGTCAAAGCCCTCACCTTCGAGGGTATACCAATAGATCTGCCCCAGAGCCGTGGCATCGGGACCGAGCACGGGCGTGACGCCGGCTGGTAGGCGCTGCTGGGCCACATTCAGGCGCTCTAACACCCGCGAGCGGGCCCAGTAGTACTCGGTGGCGTCTTTGAAAATGACAAACACCATGGAGAAGCCAAAGCCCGACATCGACCGAATAGCCTTCACGCCTGGGGTGCCAGTCAGGCTGGTGGTCAGGGGATAGGTGACCTGATCATCGACGTCTTGCGGGGAGCGGCCCGGCCAATCGGCAAACACGATGACCTGCTTCTCGCCGATGTCCGGGATGGCATCCACCGGCGTGTTGATCAGCGCATACCAACCGCCGGCCACGACCGCGCCTAGCAGCAGCATGGCAAGGAAGGTATTGGTCAAAAACCATTTGATGATCGCGTTGACCATAGCGCACCTTTAGTGCGTGTGTGCCGCTGGGGACATCCCCTCCTGCGACAACAGACTGGGCTGCCCGGTGATCTGGAATTGGCTATCCAACAAAAAATTGCCGCGTACTGCGACGTGGTCACCGGCGTGCAAGCCACTGACCACCGCATAGAACTCTCCAGCCCGTGGGCCAAGGCTAATCTCCACCGGCACGAACTCCCCACGGGCTTTTTCGACATACACCAGTCGTCGTTGGCCACTGTCGAGCACTGCACTCACCGGCACGGCCAGCACTTGCAAAGCCTCTGGCGTCACGGTCACGGCGCGGCCAGGGAGCTGTTGCAGGGTCATGCCGCAGAGCGGGCAGGTACCGCCGGTCGGCTGCACAATGTGCGGGTGCATGGGGCACATGAATTGCCCTGCCAATCCGGTCGGCCCTGGCGTGCCATCGGCGAGCAGTTGTACCCGGATGAGCGCGCTGACGAACATGCCCGGTTTGAGTGTGCCAGCGCGGTTATCGACGTTGACGCGGACGGTGATGGTGCGCGTGTCTTCTTTGAGCACGGGGCTGATAAACGTCACCAGGCCGTGGATGGTCTGCCCAGGCCACGCTTCGGCGGTCAGCTCGACCGGCTGACCGGGCTGCACCCAGCTGATTTCGTATTCATACAGCTCCAGCGCGGCCCAGACAGAGTCGAGATTGGCCAGACGGTACAGCACGTCGCCACGATTGACGAAACTCCCTGCGACGACCATTTTTTCGGTCACGGTGCCCGCTATCGGCGCATAACGTGTCAAGTACGGCAGAGCCTTGCCGGTCTGCAGGATTTTCTCGATCTCGGCGTCGGTGACGCCCCACTGGCGCATCTTGGCTTTGGTGGATTCGAGCAGATTCGCCACCCCGCCGGGGGAACTCCGGGCGAGCAGCAATTCACGCTGTGCCACGGCCAGGTCTTGGCTGTAGATCTCCGCCAGGTGGTCCCCCTTATGCACGCGCACGCCGGTCGTATCGACGAAGAGTTTTTCGATGAAACCGTCCACGCGTGTGACCACCGTGGCCAGGCCCGTTTCGTTGTACTGGATTTTGCCCACAGCGTGCATCACCTTGCTGAGGGCACGCCGTTGCACCGGCACCGTCTCAACGCTGGCCATGGCCCGCGCCTGCTCCGACAGCACCAGCCTTGGTCCGGCGGTGGCGCTGGTAGCGGTGGACAGTATCGCCGTGGACGGGGCGGCCGGCTGCCACAGATCGCGGCCCAGTCATAACCCGGCACCAAAGGTCACGACAGCGAGGAGCCCGATGAGGCAGGAGAGCAACAGATGGGACATGGCGGTGCTCCTTTACTATTTGGTCAAGCGCACGAGGAGAGGCGCCACCGTTGTCCCCGTGGCGTCTTGCAGATCCGCGAGGGCTTTGTGCAGGTCACGATGTGCCTCGGCATGCATTAACTCGGCTTCTAAGTGCGTCTGGCTGGCCTCAAAGAAGTCACGGAAAGGCCCACGGCCGGCGGCATACTGCTCCCGCGTGGCGGCCAACGCGTGCTGCGCCCTGGGCAGCACCGCCTGCGCCAGGGTCTGCATCTCCCGGCGGCTGACGTCGGCACGGTAATGCGCCTCTTGCGCCAGAAAGGCCGTCCGGGCCATCGCCTCGTCCAACAGCGCTTGCGCTTGCGGCACCCGCAGGCGTAACTCGTCGATGTAGGCCGCGTTGGCCCCAAAGCCCGCGGCCTCAGGACCGACCACCGGCATGCTGGGAAAAGCCGCCATGGCCGTGCGGGTTGGCCCGGCCTCGGCCCCCACGGACGGCTCCAGCTGGCTGCTCCCTATGGAAGCACGTGGATACAGCATGGTTTCGGCCATCCGTACCATGGTCTGCATGAGTTCGATCTCCCTGGCAGCTTTGCGCACTTCCTGGCTCTCCGTGCGCACCTGCTGCAAGGCGTCCTCAATGCGGCCAGGCTGGTCGTGGAGCGCCACGGCAGACTCGACGCCCCACAGCGTGTGTGGCGGCACCGCGAGGAGCGCATTGGCCTGGGCCGCGGCATTGCGCCGTTGACGCTCATACGAGAGTTGCTTGGTGTCGAGCCTCGCCAGCAGCGCTTGCGCCTTCAGGACGTCTACCTGGGTAGCCGCACCGGCTTGCAACTGGGCGCGTGTAATCGCCTCCATCTGCGCCACCAGGTCACGGTTGGCGGTCATGATGGTGCGGGCTTGCGTGGCAAACTGCAGGTCAAAAAAGGCCCGTGCCGCCTGGTTCAGCACGGTACGTAAAGTCTGCTGGTAACCCAGCCGGGCGATCTCCGCTTCCAGGTCAATCGCCTGCCCCTTCAGTGCCAGGACCGCCGGGAATGGGAAGGTCTTGGCTGGCATTTCCTTGTGGCTCTGCGGCCCAACCTGGGTCTCCAGCTCACGGACGAAACTGCGGTATTGTCCCACCAGCTCTTCCAGATAGGCGGCTTGCTCAAAACGCTGCACGGTAGCGCGCCAGTGCTGATAGGCGTTGTGCGCTTCAGCGTTGCGCCGGGCGGTCAACGCCAGCAGGAAGGACAACGTGACGCCTTCCTTGAGCACGGCCTGCACCACGGCGGTATCCGGCGCCAGGCGCTGCGCCTGGGCCAACGTCTGTGGCGCCAGCCCCGTTAAGAGCGTCGCAGCCTCAACATTGTGCTCCAGAGCCTCAGACCCCGCTTGGCGCCTGGCGGCAATGTCCGCCTGCAGGGACTGCAGCGCTGTGTCGGCGCCTGGCTGGTTGGCGTGGGGTACCAGCCCTGCCGCCTGCTCGAGGTGTCCCCGCAGCAAATCCTGCTCCACCGCGCCCGGCTGGGCTGCGGCAACGGCCACCCACGTCAGGCAGAGCAGCAGCACGGTATGGGCTTGTACGATGCTCATGGGGTGTCCTTTGCCGGCGCTGGGGCTGCGGGTGTCAGGGTCAGCGCCATGCCGAGCACGCGCTCGATCCGTGCCACGTTCTGGTAGAAATCCGCCGTGGCGCGCCAGCGTGCCAGCTCAAAATTGTGCACCGTGGCCGTGAGTTCGAGTATGGCGGCCAGGGTCGCGTCGCCTTTGCGGTACAGTTCCTCGACCGACTGTAGGGCCTGCCGGGACTGCGGCACCAGCGTTTCGGCATAGAGTCGGACCAGGCGGCTGGCATTGTGCAGGCGGAAGTAGGCCCTGGCCAGATCCGCGCGCACCTGCAACTGGGCCGCAACCTGCTCAGACTGCATGGCCGCTTGCATGGCATGGGCTTCTTTTTCCATGGCGCGATACTTGCCAAACCACAGCGGAATCGACACGCCGACGTTGATACTGAGCGGGTTTTTGTTGGAGGACACATCACGCATGTCGGTGTAGCTCGCTCCAAGCATCAGGTCAGGAATCGGCGCCTGTCTGGCCAACTGCACCTGGTATCCGGCCCGCTCGACCTCTATCCCGGCGGCCAGCAGTTCCTGATTGTGCCGCTCAGCCACCGCGGCGAGCGCCTCCAGACTGGTGCCCAGCGGCACCGGCGTGGCAACATCCTCGGTCGGACCAATGGCACTGTCCCCGCGCAGCCCCAGGATGGCGCCCAGACGCTGTGCCTCAGTGGTGCGCATCTCGTGCAACAGGATCAAGTCATAGCCGAGTTGGGCGCGCTGGCTTTCGGCCCGGAAGACTTCGGGCAGTTTGGTTTTTCCCACCTCCTTGCCGCCACCAGCGAGGGCGGCGTAGCGCTCATACAGGCCCTTGATGGACGCGGTGATGCGTTGCGCACGGTCAATGTAATACAGCTCAAAGTACATTTCCTTGGCTTCCGCCAAGGCGTTGCGGATGGCGGCCTGGTAACGCAGGTATGCCGCCTGCGCCTCGGTGTCGGCGATACGACCGCCGAGGATCAGCTTGCCGGGATAGGGAATGTCCTGCGACAGGCTCAGCATCCAGCGGTCATCCACCTGGCGGACGAAATAGCTGGCCTCGACTTTGGGATCAGGCAGCGACACCACTTGCGCGCGTTTGTGCGTTGCCGCCTGCCAGCGCTGCGCCGCGGCTCGGACCAGCAGGCTCTGTTCGGCGGCGAAACGTAGCACGGTTTCTAAGGTGGCTTTGTCGCGGAAAGGGGAGAGCAGGGCCGACGGCTCTGGCGTGGCGGCGGGCAGGGCTGCGACACGCGGTGTGGCGGTCTCGCTACGGTGTGCCAACGGCGCTTCGTGCATGTGGCTTCCTACCGGACGCCCAGCACAGCCTTCGACGTACAACAGTGTCAAGGCACACAGCGCTACCAGAGGTTGGGGCCTCAGTGTCCGTTGTATGGATGGGTGCATACCGTGACTTTCTGACAGCAATGTTCCCGATTCCTCCGGGGCGCGCCATCTTGGCCGCTGCCGGAGCGGGCGGGACGCCCGCGCTCCCAGGAGCGCTGCCTATGGCGCATACATGTGTCAACTGGGCTTGGTTAAGGCACGAGGCCGTGCCACCTCGCCACCCTGACCGTGAAGGGCTGGGGAGGAGCGCTGCTGCTCGCAGCGCTCCTCCCCAGCGTTGTGCCAGCTTACTTCTTGCCCGGCTCGGGCCCAGCCAGCACGACCATCAGCCGCTTGTGCATGTCGGTCATCCGTTCCAGCATATTGAGCATCTGTTGCGGAGTTTCCTCTCCCTTCATGCCATAGAGATTGTTCATCATCTCCGCGATGTGCCCCATCACTGCGCTCATTTGTTTCGTCTGGTCGGACGTGAGCGGCCCGGCCTGGATGCGCGCCGCCATGTGCTCCATCATGCCCCCCATCTGTTGCATCATGCCATGGAGCTGCATGGCGGACCCTCGCTCAGCGCTTGACGGGCTGGTGTTGTGGAGACGCCAGTGGTCACCGCCCCCTTGTGCCAGGGCGAATCCTGGAGCCCCTACAAGTATTATAAGAGCTGCACGCATTGCTATCTGTCGGATGTTCATGGTTACTCTCCTGTACAGTTACGGTGTTTTATGTTGATCGCAGACTACTTTTTGTCCGGTTGCGGCGCCGGCGCAGGTGGGGTCGTCGTGCCCATCATGCGCTTATGCATGCCGGTCATGCGTTCCATCATGGTCGCCATCTGTTGCTGCATGTCAGCCCCTGCAGCCCCACAGCATTGTCCACCCGCCGCCGTCGCCCCGCTGCCCATCATGCCGGACAGCTTCTGCATCATGTCGGTCATTTGGCCCATCATCTCCCCCATCTGTTTCGTCTCCTCAGCGGTCATGGCCCCGGCCTGGATACGTGCCGCCATATGTTCCATCATGCCACCCATATGTTCCATCATGCCCTGGATCTGCTTCGTGGAGCCACTGTCAGGCCCCATGCCGCTCGGCATACCTATCTTCTGTCCGGGGCCCTGGGCCAGCGTCCATCCAGGGGTCAGCAGACACACAGTCATCACGGTCACGCGCAGCATACGTTGGACGTTCATTGGTGTTCCTCACATGATTACAGGAAAGAGACGCAGCACGACTGCATCTCCCGCGTCTTGGGTGGTGATATCGCTCTGCCTCTCGTTATGACACCAGGCACGTAGGGGCTTCTGGGCCTAGAGAACTCCTCTGGACTTCCCAGCCCACTTTGGAGGAAGCGGCACCAGGCACTCCCCTACATCATCCCAGGTGGACAATGCGACCGCCTACGGGCCACCATGCAAGATCAGGGAACTCACTTGCAGCAGTTTTTGGGGGTATGAAGGGCGGAAAGACGGGTGCAGTACGAGGGACAAAGTCGTCTATGATATCGCACCAGATACAGGAGAGCTCTCCCAGCCAGATGGCTGTCGGGAGCACGGCCAGCACACAAGCAGCATGCGTTGACGCGGATGACGCAGGGCCATGCTGGTGGTCAAGAGGGGTCGCGTGTTCGTGTTCCGCAGCGGATGCGCCATGGATCTGGCACTCCAGCAGGGCTGCGACAAGCATGCAGACCAGCATGAGAGCAAGCATGGCGTATGTTTTACGATGCGCAATGGGCAACACGGACAACCTCACGGTGAGCGATACGTCGCTCAAAGCAGAAACGTCAGAACCGTCCAGGTAGACAGCTCCTGTGGTCACTGTATGCCTGAGAGGTGGATCATCGCATGACGAGAACCCAACCGTCACCTTGACTTTGGAAAGCAGGCAAATCCCATGCCATACAAGCTGTCCCTACGATAAAGCCTAGCATAGCCCAGGAAGCGCAGAGCAAGCATTGCCACGAACGAGGCAACGTCTCGCGAGGTGCTCAAGTATGACAGCATGTCCTTGTGGGCTGACAAAGTGTCTTGTGTCATCCCGCCTCGGGCTGCGCGGCGCGGCTCTATGACCTCACGGCGTCTCCGCGGCCATCTGCCGATGTACGGCGGCCAGCCGCGTGTTCTCCGCCGCGGCCTGCTCATAGGAGCGCACCAACGCCTGGCAATGGGTGATGAGCATCTCCGCGTTCCGCCGCCCGTATACACTTTTATTGGCCTCGTAGCGGGCCAGCATGCGTTGATGCTCCGCCGCCTTGGCCTGCAGGTCTTGGGCTGCCGCGTCATAGTGCATGGCCAAATTGTCGTGGTCGCCACGGGTCGTGGCGCTCTGTATCGCTTGCGTCATGTCCATGCGGTGCGGCGTGGCGGCACAGGCACCCAAGAGACCGCAGAGGGCTAGCAGAGTGAGAGAGATGATGGTCTTCATGACATTCTCCTAAGCACCCATCCCGATCCAGGGGATGGGTATTGCTGTGGTATTGGTCACGCTATCCGCGTAGTGGTTCTCACTGCCGTGAGTGCTACCTGCGCTCGCTACCCGACTGGCTGGCCGTCCTGATAGCCAGTCACACAGCGCTAGGCAGGCGTGCGCCCGCCCTAGGCGCGGTGGCTGCGGGGCGAACGTTAGTGTTTATGCGGTGCGCCTGGTTGCCCATCCTTGTGGGCATGCCCATCCTTATACGTGAAGCGGATATTACGGGCCTCACCATCGAGCGCCACGCGCAGGGCCGCCTCAAAGGCGGGCACGTCACGCAAGACATCCGTGGTCGCAGCCCAGGCCGTGGCGGCTGGACCACCGACGGCGTGGAGCGTCAGCGCGTGCTGCTTGTTCCCCGGCAGGCGTAGGAACAACGTCGCTTCTGGCGTCGGCACGGTCGTGGGTTTCGAGGTCTCGTCGTAGAGATACACCTGCACCGTCTGATGATTTTGTACCACCAGCTCCAAGTGATACTTGCCGGCGGTCACCATCTGCCCACCGTGCGGGGCGGTATGCTGATGCTCCTGCGGCGCGTGGGGTTTTTGGGCCCAGGCCACCTGCCAGGGCGTCAGCGCGACACCCAGCAGGCACAGGAGACGGGCCAGCAGCGACATGGTGTATTGGTATGGCATCGGGTTTTCCTTTCTGCGCTTGTCTACGCCACCGGGGCCATCCCGGGGCTATTCTCCAACGGGGCTCAGCGCCGTGGTCTCTGGCGCACTGGTGCCCATGGGGACAGCGAACAGCCGACGACTGGTCCACCAGAAGACCAGCGGGGTCAGCAAGAGATTGAGCAACGTACCACTCAACAAGCCGCTGAAGACCACCACAGCGACGGGGAACAAAATTTCTCGCCCCGGTGCCTCTGGCCCGGCCAGGATCGGCAGCAGGCCAAACGAGGCGATGAAGGCGGTCATCAGCACCGGTACCAGGCGTTCACTGGCACCACGGTAGAGCAGCGCGAGGTCGAGACGTTCACCCTCATCGCGCATGAGATGCAAGTAATGGTCCAGCATCATGATGCCATTGCGCGCTGCCACGCCGGTCAGGGTAATTAGACCTATGAGGGAGGCAATCGAAAAGACCCCCTCGGTCACATAGACCCCAAAAACGGCCCCGATAAAGGCAAACGGAATGCTGAGCATAATCTGCAGCACGATGCTGAGGCGCTTGAAGTGCATGAACAGCACCACAAACACGCCGAGTAGCGCCAACAGGCCCAGCAGCAGCATGAGCCGCGCCGCACTGGCCTGGCTGTCAAATTGCCCGCCATAGACTACAAAGTAACCCTCGGGCAGGGCCACCTGCTGGGCAATCTGGGCGCGCAATTCCTCCACCGCACTGACCAGATCCCGCCCGGCGACGTTGGCCGAAATGACGATACGGCGACCAACGTTCTCGCGCACAATGATATTCGGCCCACGGTTCTCCTGGATATCGGCAAACAGACCCAGCGGCAGGAGTTTCCCCTGGTCCACGTCAATCGGCAGACTCTGGATGGCCTCGACATTGTTGCGCGCCGCATCGCTCAGGCGTAGCACCACGTCAAAACTCTGCTGCCCATCGAGGATCTGCGTCACCACTTTGCCGTTCAGGGCCATCTCGATATACTCGGCCACCTCCCCCACCATGACGCCATACTGCGCCGCTTTCTGGCGATTGAGGCGCACGTGCAGTTGCGGAATGAGCACCTGTTTCTCTGTTTGCAGATCGACCATGCCGGGCACGCTGGCCGCCACTCGTTCGATCTCGGCGGCTTTGCGGCGCAGTATGGTAAGATCCGGCCCGAAAATTTTGATGGCAATCTGGGCCCGCACGCCGGACACCAAATGGTCAATGCGGTGTGAGATGGGTTGGCCGACATTCACCACCACGCCAGGGAGCTGCTCCAGGCGGCTACGAATATCGGCTAACACGGCACTTTTGGAACGGCGCGAGGCCGCCAGTTCGACATCAATCTCGCTGGCATGCACGCCTTCGGCATGGTCGTCGAGTTCGGCACGCCCCGTGCGTCGGCCGGTCTGATGAATTTCGGGCACCTGCAGTAACAAGCGCTCGGCCAGCGTGCCGAGCCGATTCGACTCCTCCAGCGATGTGCCTGGTGGTAGTAACAGATTGATCGTCACCGAGCCCTCGTTAAAGGGCGGGAGAAACTCTTTGCCGAAGGTCGACGCCACGACCAGCGCGCCAAGAAACAATCCGAGCGTGCCACCCAGCGCCAGCCAGCGATAGCGCAAGACCAGCTCCAGCGTCCGTTGATGCAGGCGCTTGAGCCAGGACACCACCAGGCTGTCCTTGGTATGCGCCATCTGCTTCATGCGCGGCAGGAGATAGAGACACAATGCCGGGGTGACGGTCAGGGACACCACCAGGGAGGCCAGAATGGAGGTGATGTAAGCGACTCCCAGCGGCGCGAAGATCTTACCTTCGATGCCACTCAGGGCGAACAGCGGCAGAAACACCAGGATGACAATGAGCGTGGCAATGACAATCGAGTTCCGCACCTCGCTGGAGGCCGTAAAAATCACCTGCATGACCGGACGTGGCTCGGGGAGTTGGCGATTCTCGCGCAAACGACGAAAGACATTTTCGACGTCCACGATGGCATCATCCACCAGCTCGCCAATGGCAATCGCCAGGCCCCCGAGGGTCATGGTGTTGATCGACAGATCGAAGGCCCGAAAGACAATGACCGTGACGATGAGCGACAGTGGGATCGCCGTGAGGGTGATGAAGGTGGTGCGTATATTGAACAGAAAGAAAAACAGAATCACCATCACCAGGATCGCCCCATCACGCAGCGCCTCCTCCACATTCGTGATGGCCCGGGTAATGAAGGCACTCTGGCGGAAGAGATCGGTGTGGACGACGAGACTGCGTGGCAGGTTGGGCTGCAGGCTGGCGATCTCCTGCTCAATCGCTTTACTCAGGGCGAGGGTATCGGCGTGCGGCTGTTTTTGGATGCTCAAGATCACCGCCGGTTTGCCGTTCACCCCGGCATCACCGCGTTTGGTGAGGGGGCCGCCGACGCGCACCTCCGCCACCTGGCCGAGCAGCAACGGCAGGGTCTCGGCGGTGTGCTTCCCCTCGGCGCTCCTGGTCTCTTTGCCCTCCCGGCGTACGACGGCTTGCTGCAGGTCGTCGAGCGTCGCGGCCAGGCCCAGGTTTCTGATCAGCACTTCTTCAGGCCCTTTGATCAGAAAGCCCCCCGTCGAATTGCTATTGGCATTTTTGATGGCCTCTTCGACCTCGTGTAAGGACACGTGATAGCCACGCAGCTTGGCGGGATCCACGAGCACCTGATACTCTTTGCGCTCCCCACCGATGACGGTAATCTGCGCGATGCCCTTGATTGATAACAGACGCGGCCGGATGGTCCAGTCCGCCAGCGTGCGCAGATCCATCGGGCTCACCCCGGCGTCGGCGGTGAGCCCCATCAGCATCACTTCACCCATGATCGACGAGATGGGGCCGAGTACCGGTTTCACGGTAGGGGGTAAACTGGCGGTAACCTGCTGCAGCTTTTCGGCCACAATCTGTCGGGCGATGTAGATGTCCATCGCCCAGTCGAATTCTACCCACACCAGCGCCAGGCCAATGGAGGAGGCCGAGCGCACGCGGAACACGCCGGTGGCGCCGTTCATGGCGCTCTCAATCGGGAAGGTAATCCGGGCTTCGATTTCCTCCGGCGCTAAACCTTCGCCTTCGGCAAAAATCGTTACCACCGGGCGGTTCAGATCCGGAAACACATCCACCGCGAGCGTGGAGAGCGCATACAGCCCGTAGACGATGAGTACCAGGGCACTCGCCAGAACCAGGAGGGCATTGCGGAGACTGAGGTCGATCACTTTATTGAGCATAGCGGTTCTCCGTGGTGTAGAGCCTATCATAGCAGGGGCCATGTACTTTTCCTGGGAGCGCGGGCGTCTCGCCGGCGTTCGGAGCGGGCAAGATGCCCGCGCTCCCAGGGGCGCGGAGACCGGCGTAATGGACATCTAGTGCGCATGCGTCGCATGATCATGCCCCCCCGCGCTACGCGGCGTGCCCGCTAAGCGCGCCGCGTTGAGCGCTGGCCCGCCGCGCACCACCACACGATCCCCCGGGAACAGGCCATCGCGGACTTCGACATAGCGGTCGTCTCTAAGCCCCAGCACCAGCGGCTGCCGGAGATAGGTGTCGCCGTTTTCGACAAACACAAACGGCTCAGCCCCTTCCATCAGCAGCGCGGCCACGGGAATGGCCAGAGTATTGGCCACGGCCCTGGTCACCAGACTCACCTCGGCAAACATCTCCGGCAACAGACGACCGGACGCATTGGCCACCTCCACCCACAGATGCACGGTGCGCTTGTCCGGGTCCACGGTGCGCCCCAGCCGACGCACCGTGCCCGTAAACACCTCCTCGGGATACGCTGCCACGCGGACTCTGGCGAGCTGCCCGGCGCGCACCACGGGGAAGAGCTGCTCGGTCACCTCGCCTTCAATCGACACGACCGAGGTATCGATGAGTTCGAGCACGGGTGTGCCCGCTTCCACCAGGGCGCCAGGGATGGCCTGCCGCCGGCTCACCGTGCCACTAAGCGGTGCCAGCAGCGTCAGGACGGGATCAGGCACCCCACGTTGCAGCAGCGCCTGCACACTGTGGGCGCTGAACCCGAGCATGTGCAACTGGCGTTTCAGGCTCTCCACTTCCACCTGCTTCTGGCGATACTCCGCTTCCAGGGTGTACAACTCGCTGGGCTTGCCGAGCACCAGATATTTCTGGATCGCCGCCTGTGGGCTCAGCCCCAGATTCGCCAGCACGGGCTGCGTGAGGCCATCGTTGAGCATGGTATGGATCTGGGCCTCGCTGACCCCGTAGGTCTGCAGCTTACGCCGCGCCGCATCGTAGGCACTGCGGGCGTGCTGCTGCTCGGTCTGGGCCGCGAGGAGTTCCTTGCGTGGCACCACTTGATCGGACAACTGTTGCACCCGTGCGACGGTCGCGGCGGCCATGTGCATGGTGCCGTGGGTTTTGATCACCTCCTGCTGCAGCTGCTCCAGCTCCGTCAGCACCGTCTTGTCGGTCAGCTCTTTGGTGCGCCTATAGGACTCCTCGACGATGCTGAGACTTTGCCGAGTGCGCAGCAGCTCGACCTGCAGTTTTTCGGCCTCAGTGCTGCGCACCTCGAGCAGGGCGGCGCCCTGTTGCACGTGGTCGCCGACATGGACATGGACCTGCTCAATACGGGCGGCAAGGCGCGCGGTGACCACCGCGGTGCGGTCCGGCTGGGCTTTGACGACGCCTGGGAGTTTGAGGATCTGTTCCAGCGTCCGCGTCGTCGCCTCGGCGATCTGGAGCTGGAGATTGGCCTGCGCTGTCGCACTGAGCCGCACCTCCTCCGGTGCCGCGGCGCTGTCTGCCGGCCCGTGTGCTGGGGCGGGTGGCGCGGCGGACATCGGCGCTGGCGTGCTGGCTGGCGCTGCCGGGCGGTCTGGCTGCTCACGGCAGCCGCCGCTGAGGACGAGTACCAGCGTACAGACCACCAGACTCAGGCGTGTGGAGGATACTGCACCCGTCTGGTGCTGGAGACACCTGGCATGACGGCTCATGGCGTGACTCCTCCCAGCAGGGTTTCCAGGGCGACCAGCGCCATCCGATACGCCAAGCGCGTCTCGAGGTATTCGTGACTTACAGTTATCAAGACGCGCTGTTCGGTTAGCAGCGGGACGATACCGATCTGAGCAGCCGTAAAGGCTTGCTGTAGAAAGCCGAGATTAGCCCGGCTGTGGGGCAAGATGGTGTCGTGCAAGAGCTGCAAGGACGCCTGCAGGCGCTGCAGTTCGGCCGTCGTTGTCGCGACGTCCGTGGTAATCGCCTGCACCAGGGCAGTACGTTCCAGTGCCGCGACACGGCTGCGGGCCTGGGCGGCGGCAATGGCGCCACTATTGCGGTTCCACAGGGGGAGAGGCAGGGCCAGGCTGCCGCCCAGCGTTTGCTTCACGCCTGGACCGGTTTCTTCCCGTTCCAAGACAAAACCCACCTCGATATTGGGCACCCGCTCGGCCTGGGCCAGGCCCACCTCCGCCTGAGTGGCCTCGACGGTGGCCTGCCGACTCCGCAGGTCGGGGCGCTGCTGTAGTGCCTGCGCTCGCAGTGGCGTCTCGTCACCAGGAGGCAACGGCGCATCCAGGGTGCCACGCACTGTCACCGGGGCGTCGGGGGGACGGGCGAGGAGGCGATTCAAGGTGGCACGCGCCTGTGTGAGCTGGCTCAGCACGTCCAGGCGCTGGCGTTGCACCTGTTGCACCTCGACCCGGGCGAGATTGACGTCCAATTGCGGGCTTTCACCGACGCGATAGCGCTCTGCGGCCAGACGCACGAGCTGCTGCGTCAGGTCCGCCGTCTGCTCTACAAAGACCCGTTTCTCGTCGAGGAACACGAGACGATAAAAGGTCTCCTTGACCTCCTTCACCAGCTCGCGCTGGGCGTTCTGCGCCTCCCAGCGGGTCCGGGCGAGCCCAGCGCTGGCCACCTGGGTGCGCTGACGCCATTCCCCCCCCAGAGGCAACTCCTGCGAGATCTTGACGGTCAACGTACGCGTCGTCTGGCGTGTCTCTTGCCGTTCACGCCCGATGATGCCTTCTACTTCCAAGCGCGGATTATAGGGGAACGTCCGTGCCTGCTGGAGTTCAGCCTCCGCGGCGCCGATGATAGATTGCTGGGCTTGCAACGTAGGGTTCTGCTGCACGGCCAGACGGACGGCGTCATCAACCGTCAGCACCTCCGCTGCCGTACGCACCGTGGTACTCCCCACGGCCAGTAAGCTGACGCCACACAGTAGACGCCACGATCTCTGCGCATATCCGCACATACCTCGCATCGTTTTTTCCCTCTTCAGAGATGTGATGTGTGTCATCCCCAGGTCGGGACGCACCTCGGCCCGTCAGGATGCATGTGCAACGCTGGCGGAAAAACCCTCATGAGAGGTCGGCAACGAGACCACCAGGCATGACGGGGCATGCACGAAGCTCACGCGGCCACGTCGGGGGCGGACCCCGTGCCAATCACGTCGTTTTTCGCCGCCAGGAATTAGGCACACACCAGAATTTTTGGAGGGATAAAGGGAGGAAACAACGGCACAGCAGGGCGAGATAAATATGTCAGAGTATACAATGTTGCCAGCGAGAGCCAGACGAGTGTGACGACTGTCGGCAGCGTGGCGACCAGACAATGCGCATCAATGACGCTATACGTCGTGGAGGACGAGGAGGGATGATGGTGTCCCTGGTGGGAGGCCTGCGCTGCGTCAACAGCCACAGTGTGTACGAGGCACCCCACCGACACGAGCACCAGGAGACAGGCCAGCACAAGCGGGAGGGCTTGGCGAACTTTACAGCGAGCCATCACCACGCGATACACCTCACCTACTGCCCCGGACATGTGACAGTGATACGCTTCCCTTCGGCACAAAGCCATCACGAGGCTTTGCAGTATAGGCATCGTCTCAAGCGCTGTCAAGGTATCGGCAGGAGAGCGTGTACAAAAGTAGAGGGACGTGAGCACCCGCTATTGGGTAGCTGGAGAGTGTTTCCACTCTCCAGCCCCCTAAGCACCGGAGGTGCGAGTTACCCCTCATCCGGCTCACACCCCTCGCCGTTGTTCCCAGTCCTTTTGGTGGCGTTGCCGATGGCACGAAGGAGTTGGCTGCACGCCCTTGTTCGGCCCCGCGCCGGAACCTGGGGTCTAGAGAAACGGTTCTGCACCTTCTCTTCCCCTGTTCTTCCCGAGTCAACCTTCCTGGAGCCACGCAAGGCTGCGCCCAATGCGAAGCTCTTGCATGTTGGCATGGTGTGTGCTTTTCATCGCAACGGTTCGGACCTCAAACCCGTGTTGCTCCGCCAACTCACGCACTGCTGCTGCATCATCGTAGGTCATGAGAAAGTCACCCGCGCAGGATGAAACGAGACAGAATAATTATATATGATATATTTAAGAATACTTGTGCAGGCGACTTCCAGCACGCTTCCCCGCTACGGTGTAGGGCGGATCAATGAAAGACACCGCATGCGGGTCAGGAGCATGCGGTGCAAATACCACCAGCCCGTCGCCTTGCACAAACGCCAAGCGATCCCGCATCTGGACAATATCGAGGATCCGCTTCTGCAGCGTTTCCGGGTACCAGCGTGACGAGAGCCCTTTCCCATTCTCACCTGCTTTCACCAGACCAGCGCCCGGTGCCATGATGCCACCCCGGTTGACCCGATTTTTTACAATCGTCTGGAATGCCTGATCACGTACAGAGGCGGCAGGTGCCCCAAGGAACTCAGCGACAGAGTCGTGCTCCATTATGAAAGACACAATACGCTGAGCCAACCACTCTCCGCCGCCATGGTCATGGAGGATAGTGTGCCAGACGGTGCCTACGGCCTCGTCTCGTTCTACCATAAGTACACGATGGGCCAGCCGCTCAGCCGCCACCGTCACACTCACAATGCCACCCCCCGCGAAAGGTTCGAGGAGTAGAGTTGGCGGTTCTCGCTGACTTACTCACCATTGCCGAATGCAGGGGACGAGCCACGTCTTACCACCCGGGTACCGAAATGGGCTGCGCTGGGGCACTGACGCGACGTTCACCGCATGGTCGGTGCTCGTCCACAAGGAGAGCTGGTGCATAGTCTACCCTACTCCATAAGGTCTAGTGGTGGTTCGATCTCCGGCGGTATTTCCGGCTCTTCTGGGGTTCAGAGCAACTGCCCCTTCTTGAGTCGTCGCTCCAAAGTATGCACGAACCTGTCGATGGGGCCAGCGTTGGGAACCGTGATCTCATCGAGCGCCGGCTTGAACCGGGTATACACCATCTCCGAAAGCAGCAGTTGGTACCGGTTGTCGGCGGCGTTGTGCTCCAGGTCATAGATCATCCACGCGATCTCAGCCTCGCCACGGCTCACGCGGGGAAGCTGGGGCAGGGTCGCGAAGAAGGGACGCTGCACAGCGACAGCGATCTTCTTGCCCCAGGCGTTCAGAATGCCCCCCTTAAACATGAGTTGCGGTGCCAGACGCTTACGCGATGAGGACAGGTAATCTGGAGAGGGGTAGCCCTTGCTCGGCCATTCCATGGCATGCCGGGCAGGTGGATTTTCCATGTAGTATCGAAACGGACCGCTGACGTTTCCAGAGATGTACACAGCCTGCACTTCGAGCGCGCCGAAGTCGGCAACGCGTCCGTATGCGTCAAGGGACACAAGAACCACATCAATGTTGCCGGCTGACTTACCATAGGCATCATTGAGCCGCACTTCTGTCAAGGATGCGTAGTTGGTGCCTACCGAGAAGAAAAAAGTTGCTGCATCGGCAGCAATAATCCAATCCTGCCGGAATCGTACAGGGCACGTGATCGTTGCGCCATCGTTTTCCAAGACGCTGCAAACGCCGAGCGGGTCTATGGTACTGCTCTTGGTGCAGCGGGGACCGGAAGAGTTTTGACGTCCTCCCCGGCCTCAAGGACGGGGATTCCCTTGCTTGGCGTAGCACGTCCGCTACGGAACGCAAGGATGTTCCGTGCCGCGTTCACATCACGCTCGTGCATGACGCCGCAGCAGGGGCATACCCAGGTTCTTACCCCCAGGCCACGCAGTCCACTCGGGCCAGAGTGGGCGCCACAGGCCGAGCACGTGACACTGGAGCATCGTTCGTGGCCGTCAACACAGACACCAGCAAGCTGCTTGGCTTTGTACGGCAACTGGCGTCTGACGATGCCCCATGCGGCATCATACGTTGACTTGGCAAATGGAGTCTTGGCCAACTTGGTACTCGACACATCGCCGATGACCATGAGCTTCGCACGCCGGGCAATGGCGGTCGTCACTTGGTGTGACCAGTCTTTGCGCACATTGGTCATCTTGGCGTGGATCGCCTTCGTGCGCTTCTTCTTGTGTGCCCGCTGGGCCATGGCCAGGACATCTTTATAGTGACGGGTCAGATTCGCACGCGAGTATTGGACGCCATCAGAGCAGGTGAGTTGATGAGTCAACCCCAGGTCGATGCCAAGATCGAGACGGCCAACGGGCTCAGCCGCGTCAGCCATGTCGCACTGGAAGTTGACGTACCAACGCCCTTGGGCGTCTTGCGTGAAGCTGCCCGTCTTCAAGGCCCCACCCAGCGGACGAGAGAGCCACAGGCGGAAGCGATGTCCGCAGTACGTCACCGTGTCGTCTGTCAGGCGGACGTACGCGGCTTTGAAGGGAATCCACCCCAGCGAGCGCTTTTTGGCGCGCCAATGCCACTTCACCTTCTTGAACTGCCGTCGTCTCGTGACGTACTCTGTACAGACTTGCTGGATGGTGGTATCGGCAGACAGGCGCAAGTCCTTGGAGGTGCCAGCGGTCAGCTTGTGCAAGTCGTAAGCCGACAGGAAAGCCTTGTCACGGCGAAACGCCAGCAGCCCGACTTCGTTACAGTAATTCCAGACGTAGTTGATCGCACCAGCCATCTGCCGGAGATGCTTCTCGGAGGAAGCGTCTTTGATGCGGTAGCGGTACGTGAGGATGGACATTACTTGACACCTTTGCGGTCAGCTTGCTCACGCACAAGGATCTCCAGCACGGCGGTCATGCTCATGCCAGACCGTTGGGCCAGTGCGCGCAAGAGGCGTTTGGCTTCGGGTGTTAAACGGAGACTACTGGATTGACGTGTTTCCATGGCCTCATTGCAGCACAGCATGAGCCCACATGCAATGCACAATTACGCGGGCTTTCCTCTCCGCCCTGAAGGACGGAGCCCCCAGCCCGCAAAACTGGTGGAAGGGGCAGAATTTGTTTGCCCGGTGCCGCGTCGCGTTCGCGGAAAAGTTGTCAGGCGGAAAGCCAAACACTTCTGCAAGTGGGTTTCGTGGCATTGGGGCAGCTCCTCTCCAGGTCGCAGGACTCAGCCGGAAGATACAGAAAAAGTCAGCGAAAGACAACCACTGCGGCGGCGGCCCGTAGTGCCACCTGTCGGAACACGAAGCCTAACGCCAGGCCTCAGAACCTGTTTAAAGTCTTTTTAGGAGAAGGGCGAGGAAAGCGAGCACGGTCATTGGCAGGGATGTGTGGAGTTTTCGTGCGCAGTTTTTCCAGAGTCTACGGCATTGTGCCAACCAGGCGCCTGCACGCTCGACGACCCCTCGTTTGGGGAGCACGGCGCACGTAGGCCGTGCATTGCGTTGGG
>SXND01000098.1 GCA_005777235.1 Pseudomonadota bacterium | reverse complement strand
GGGCGGTCGGCTCCAGTGCCTGGTTAGGCGCCGCGCCCTCGCCGCCGAGGTCCGCCTGGCTGGCCGGGGGCGGGAGACCGGGCCTGAGGTCGTGGCCGTGGGGGCGTGCGGTTCCCTGTCTTGAGGGTTCTCCCTGTCTTGAGGGTTCCCCTGTCTTGGGGGTTCCCCTGTCTTGGGGGTTCCCCTGTCTTGGAGGGTCTCCTGTCTTGGCCCGTTCGTCGCGGTGGGGGCGGGCGTCTCCGCGTGTGATGGGGGTTGACCCCGGCGCCTTCGGCGCCTAACGCCAGGCGTCAGCCGCTGGGAATGGCGGGAGCGACGGAGGAGCGGACGCTATTCCCAGTCGGCTGCACGCCCTTGTTGGGCCGGCACTAGCACTGGCTTGCGCCTTGGGACCTCTTCCCGTCCGCTACCATGAGGAACACCCGCTCGACCACACCACCACGTCATGTGACCCCACATCAGGCGCATCATATACGCGACCTCTGTTGAGAATTTCTGCTGCAGCCCAACGACACCCTTCAGCGGCGGGCAGCGCACCAGATCCTGAGTGGGTACACGATCCCGCGAGGCCCGTCTACTGCAAGGGTTGGCTGGGCCATTGGCCCGCTGCCTCAGCCTTTGACCTTCTGCTCCACTTCGCTACACAAGTAGCGGGCGTGGCTGTAGTGATCGTTGAGATATTTGCCAATGCTGTCCAGATATGCGAACAGCCTACCTAGATCGGCGCACATCTTGCCGAGAATGTCCTCAAGGCGTTGATCTACCTGCGCGTTCACCACCGGGTCAGGCGACACGTCTCTGGTCGGGTAGACCTTTGTCCAGAGGTCGTACTGCCTTTGCATGGACTTCTCCAGAGCCTCGATAAGTTTGTGGCTGTTGACGTCCAATTTGGCTAGGTCGGCGGCGGTGATGGTTTCTACCGGCGTGCCATATCTCTTTACAACGATAGTATCCGGCTGAGGCTGTTCGGTGGTGACACTGTGTGGTCTGTCCGGTTCCTGCTCACTCCGCTTCTTCCAAAAACGGTCCCACTGTCCCGTCAGACTATCTACGATTTTCAGTACTGTCGCGACTGCAGTTACTGCAGTTAGCACGGTTATTGGCTCAGCCATATGTATCTCCTTCTTCACGCGTGATGACCGCCACTTGGCGAGTCTATTTACGGACATCAGCCTTCGCCACGTATAAGGCTGCAATGCGGCCCAACGCTGCGGCTCAGGCGCGGCGGACAGCGGGAGCGAGGTACGAGCGGACGCTGTTTGCCGTCGCCTGCAGCCGGTTGTTAGGCCATGGTATGCTCGTTGAAGCACAGTGTGACAGAAGGTTTTTCCTGCGCTTTGTGCATGTGTTATGTCGTCGTGTATTACTTTGCTAGTTTTGCAGGGCGGCCGTGAAACCGCACTCCACTTCTCTGTTAATTGTGACTATGGCTGGCCTGGTAAGTGAGCTTATTAGATAATGTGGAGCATATACTTAATAGTCTAGGTACTACAAATGAAGTAATAAATGGAAAAATGATGCAAGAAAATGGACTGATAGATACAATCAAAGGAGAGTATTTACTAGGGAGTAGACTCGTAGGAAAAGCTTTTTTAATATAAGGATCAATTTCTACAATATATATCACAGTGTAGATAATAAATGTAGAAAGAAATATTACTCCACTACCGAAGAGCCATGGACTAGAGTCTTGGCGGTTAGACCATATTTCTTCAGGAAGAAGAGATAGAATGGGCACGAGCAGGGCCACCAAAAGGCCGTAAAATAGAATCAAAATGGATGCGTGTCCTATCACAAAAATTACTAATGCGCATAAGAGAAGTACAGAAAATGCAATCATTATGCTTAATGGTATGACTAAAAGAGCCCATTTTGGAGTATTTTCGCTTAAAATTTGGAAATTTTCTAGAATTTTTAATATAAACATGAGCGGATCGGCATTGGTTTTATTCATTGTAGTTTCAAAAATTTCTTGAACTTTTTGTAGAGTTTCAAAATTTATAGGATATACGATGATATACATTAATGGAACTATTAGTGACAGAATCAGGATGCCTAGAAGCCCTAGAAGCCCTAGCAAGCCAAAGCCTGCGACTGTAGCAGCTCGGTAAGGAATATTCGGTCTTTTCTCCTCGGAGACAATGGCAACAGCTACAGGAAAAGCTCGATTTAGGAGGCCGTAGATCAGACGCAACGTGGCACCCGCACATACTATCAGACATATCAAACGAAGAGGCCAGTCGTTGGACGATAAATCAAAAAAATAATGAAAGCTCAAGGAGATGAGAAGGGTCCAGCCTGTTTCTTTGGCAAGCAACTTACGTTCTCCAGCTTTTAATTGTGCATTTTTGTAAAATTGCGTAATCAATGAAATCTTCACAACATGCCTCATAAGTGGGAGATATTGTCGGCTTTCCGGACCATCCTTTAGTTCTTTCTGGTAAGCCAACGGCAGCCTAACTCTGTATTCGACGACTCCGCATCATCCGGCACCGCCAGCAGCAGGCTTTGACGACTGGGAGACGCCAAGCACCTCGGATCTCGATGCACGACGTCTCCCAGTCGTCAGGACACGCCGATAGCCTGGCTTTCTGCGAGAGAGTTATCAAGTGCCTCCCTATGAAGCACCAGACAACAAAAGGTTGTCAAGCACCAGCATGTGCCAGGCCAGACGACACCCATGGACGCGTGGCACGCTGCCGCTCGGCCTCGCAGTGTCATCAAGCCCCTGCTAACGTCCGCGCTTGGCGACATGATGTCGTCACGCATCGGGGAGAGACGACTTTTACTCCACGCCGTCGTCGCGCGTCGGTCTATCCCGTGCCTGATGATGCCGCGTCGTACAGCACACTTGCTTGTTGCGCAAAACGACATGACGCGGGAGAGTAGACTATCGGCTCAAATGTATACTATGCGCTGCATGCCTCACTCGGAGGTCATATGGAGTCGTCACCCCGGTTGCTCGACCAAATGCGGGAGGCCTTGCGCCTCAAGCATCTCAGTGCCCGCACAGAAGAGGCCTACGTCAGTTGGGCAAGCAGGTTACTCTTTGATGACTTCGCTAGGCGCACCGCCCACGGTCGAGACAAAGCCCGCGTTGGTCTACAGCGTAGGAAGTCGCGATTTCAGCCATGGGCACTCCTGACGTAAGGGCCGTGTAGACCGCCCCTTGATCCCACGGATCAACCGATGGAGACAGTATGGTGGATCGACTTCCACGAGAAGATGGACGTGTTCCGACATACCCTCCAGTTCGAGGATTGCGACACGCGATGGAGTACACACGTCTTGAATAATCTCTTGAAGGCGTACATCACGTTGCCCAGGAGCTTTCGACGCTATTTCGGGCACCACACCACGTGATATTTGCCAGAGTAGACCACATCGTTGTTCGATTTATCTTGGATGGTAGATGATACCATTCCACAAGTATACACCTAGAATCTGTATCATACAAGAACACTTCGTGTCTTTCAGACACGAGGCTACTTGAGCCTATAGATTTAGCTAGGGGCTCAAGTCGCCTATGCGCTCACAGGTCCATGATGGCGTGTCATCTCCACATCAGGTCGCTTTGATTGCTTCCGGGCTGGCGCCAATGGATAACGACACTTTGTTCCACTCGTCAGTGCCCAGGGTCCGCAGTAACTCTGCCCAGATCATGTGATGTTTTTCCTGCATACTCCTGCCAGGAAACTTGCGACTGAAAATCACCAGATGGATACTATCATCAGGCCCATCAGACACATCCACAGCGTCATCTGGATCGCTGAAGTAGCCATCTCTCAACACAGTATAGACTTTCTTCTTGAGTTGTGTGTCTGCCATACAAGCCCCCCCTTTAGACATCGTGCTCAAGCCACCGCATAATCTGGAGCACCGCCTCCAGAAAATCGGTGGCATCTTGCCGATTCCCTGCGTCAGCCGTGCAGCGCCATGCCGGTATCCAGCGGTTCACGAGCACGCATTGTGGCCAGAGCATCCGCTGCTGTCTGAGGTAGTCCAGTCGCTGTGTGAAACGCAGGAGTACCTCCAGATGAGGGGTAAACACCGTTGCCCGCTCGGCTAGGACACCACGCCGTGGCAATGCGGCCTCAAGCTCGCGGAGTGTGCGACAGCCATCCCGCTGCATCAACTTAGCTTTGAGCAGGCATTCCACGGCATATCCGGCCATATACATGGCACCCCGCCAACGTCCGGCCTGCAGCAGGGCACGCGCCTCCTCCAAACGATGTGCACTGGCCTTCGATTGTTCACTTATCTCTATAGACAGGTCTTGCGGCATATTCGCGTAACAACACTATGCGCGCTTGCGCCCTAAAAAATCGCCAACGGATGCGCTGGCGCCCCGGTGCTGCCCACCAGCCGTAGCGGCATGGCGGTAAACAGGAACTCATAGCGCCCTTCCTCAGCACAGGCCACGGCCAGGCGTTCCGGATAGGTGTTGTCGATCAGCGCCAGGCCGAGCAGCGGAATGGCCAGATGCGTGCCCATGCCAAAGCCAGCGTAGGTGCTGGGGCGCTCGTCCATCATGTCCCAGGCAATAGCGGCAATGTCGTGCTGCCGGAACCACTCAATGCACGAGACGTGCAGACCCGGATGCGGCGACACGCGAGGTACCCAGTCGGGATGGGCGCGCTCAAAGGCCTCCTGGCCACTGCGCACCACCACCACATCGCCGGGCTCGACGGTGAGGCCGACGCGGGCGGCGGTTTCGTCCAGCTCGTGCGGTGTCACCGGGTGGTCCACCGTCACATAGCCCTCTTTGCGTCCGGCAGCCACATCGAGCAGGATGCCGCGGGTGGTAATGCCACCAAACAGCGGATCAATCGGGCACCAGGCCGCACCACTGGCGCTTAAACTCTGGCGAAAGGGGCGGCCATTGTACAACTCGCCATCCCAGGCCACATGGCACAGGGCGTCGATATGCGTAATGGTATAGCCGTGATACACCAGCCCGAAGCGGTCGAGCACCACATCGACGCGCTCGCGCTTCATAGGGTAGGAGACGTGATAGGTCAGCGCCGGCTGCGGGATAATATCGCGTGACAGCGACACGGTGCGCCCGGTGCGCACCAGGGCCTGCGCCACCGCCTGTTTGGCTGACGTGACCATGTTCATCGTCCCGAGCTGATCGTCGTGCCCCCAGCGCCCCCAGTTGTTGAGTTGCTTGAAATAGGCCTCGACCTGGTCCTGGGTGGGGAGTGTGCGTGCTGCCATGGGGGGTTCCTTCTTAAAAAATGGCCAGGGGGTTGACCGGGCAGCCGGTGCCACCGACGAGGCGCAGCGGCGAAGCGGTAAACAGAAACTCGTAGCGCCCTTCCTCAGCGCAGGCTTGTTCGAGGCGTTCAGGGTAGGTATTGTCGATCAGGCACAGCCCGAGCAGGGGAATGGCCAGGTGCACACCAAACTCAAACCCTGCATAGCCGGTGGGGCGTTCATCATGCATGTCCCAGGCAATGGCCGCCACATCGTGTTCGCGCAGCCAGGTCAGGCAGGCGATGTGCAGGCCAGGGCGTGCGCCGCCGGTGTAGGTGCTCTCGGTGGCTTCATACACGGCGCGGCCGCTGCGGATCACCGCGACGTCGCCCGGTTCCATGGTGAGACCGACGCGGGCCACAGCAATATCCAGATCTTCAGGCGTCACAGGCTTGCCCGTGGTGACATAGCCTTCTGGGCGCGAGGCGGCGACATCGAGCAAGACCCCACGCGAGGTAATGCCATCAAACCAGGTGTCGAGGGCGCCCCAGGCGGCGCCGGCGTTGCTCAGGCTGGGGTCAAAGGAGCGTCCGTTGTACAGTTTGCCGTCATACGACACATGGCACAGGGCATCGACATGCGTAAAGGTGGTGCCGTGGAACACAAGACCGAAATAATCCATGCCAACATCGCTGCGCTCACGGGTGCCGGGAAACAGCATCTGGTAGTCGAGATTGGGATTGGGCACCATATCCCGCGCCAGGGACACCACCCGTCCACGCTGCGCCAGGGCCATGGCGGCCTGACGTTTGGCGGGAGTGATTAAATTCAAAGTGCCGCACTGGTCGTCGGCGCCCCAGCGGCCCCAGTTATTATATTGGCCAAAATAGCCTTCCACATCTGCCTGTGTCGGGGGTGTCCAGGCCATAATACCTCCCTGGTGTAGGTCCACATTGATGTACGGTGACGCCTGGTATGCTAGCATCAACAGCGCAGGGATACCAGAGCGCCAGCACTGTTTACGCCGTGCTAAGCCACGGCTCAAGAGCCTGGCAGGTGCGTGCGAGAGCACCCTGGTTCGCGGCGAGGGCGGCGAGGGCGCGCTGACCCATACGCTGGCCTACCTCCGGGTGGGCGAGGAGGTCAGCGAGGTGTTGATACAACGTTTCCTTGCCATCGACCTGGATGGCCCCCCCAGCACGCAGCAACAGGGCGGCCATATCTGGGAAGTGGAACATATGGGGACCAAATAGCACAGGCTTGGCAAAGACGGCGGGTTCTAAGGCATTATGCCCGCCGATGGGGACGAGGCTGCCGCCGACGAAAGCGATGCTACACAGGCTATACAGTGTGGCTAGTTCGCCCATGGTGTCGAGAATCAGCACGGTCGGCTCGATCAGCTCCACCGTGTGGCCTGGCTGCCACTGCGAGCGCCGCACGACACGGCAGCCCTGTGCCTGGACCTGGCGTGCCACCGCTTCCACCCGTTCCAGGTGGCGTGGCGCCAGTACGAGGAGGAGATCCGGCGTATCGACATGCAAGCGACGATAGACGGACAGAAAGAGCGCTTCTTCTCCTGCGTGGGTGCTGCCTGCCACCAGCAGACGCTTCCCAGCAGCGAGGGGGGCGAGCACATGCGTTGGGGGGGGCTGGACGGCGTGGAGTAGAGCCCGATCAATGTTGGTGTTGCCGGTGATCTGCACCCGGGTCTCGTCTGCGCCCAGGTACACAAACCGCCGTGCCACGTCTTCCGACTGCACCAGGAGTAAGGTCACATCGGCCAACACGCGCCGCATGAACGGCCGTATCCAACTGTAATGACGGCACGAGCGCGGGGACAGGCGGCCATTCACTAACACAACGGGGACGTGCTGTCGGGCCGCGGCACGGAAGAAGTGGGGCCAGATCTCGGTCTCTTGCACCAGCACCAGGCGTGGTTGCAGACGCTTTAGCAGACGCCGCAGCAACCACGGGAGATCCAACGGGAGGAGAAAGATGGCCGAGGCCTCTGGAATCAGGCGCTGCGCCGTCTGTTTGCCGGCGGGGGTAAAGGTCGACAGTACCATCGGCGTGGTCGGATGGCTGGCATGCAGCCGGGTCATAATGGGCTGGAGCCCTTGCACTTCTCCCACCGACGCGGCATGAAACCACAGACAGCCCCGCATGGTCTGCGCCAGCGCGGCTGGCACCATGCGGTAGCCTAGACGTTCCGCCAGATCGTGGTGATACGTGGCCCCGTGCATACAACGCCAGAGCAGAGACGGCAGCAGGGCTAGCCCACCAAACACCAACAGGAGCGTATAGAGACCATACATGGCGGGTTTACCGTGGCTGGTGTGCGGCCGACAGGGAGTCCGCCAGCGTTGTAATGTGTTGCAAACTGGTTTCGACTTCCAGCCTCTTGGCCTGCATGAGGGCGGGGGAGGCACTGGCGGGAACAGAGATCGGGGCGCCATAGCACAGCACCACGCGACTAAACGGCAGCGGCAGGAGAAAGGCGTCCCAACTGCGCAAGATGATCTTCCACTGCGCACTGTAGGTCACCGGGAGAATGGCTGCCCCGGTTTGCCGCGCCACCGCCACCACGCCGGATTGCACGGTGTAGCGCGGTCCACGTGGTCCATCAGGGGTGAGGGCCGCATGATAGCCATGACGGATCTTGCGCACCATGGCTCGGAGGGCCTGCGTGCCCCCACGGTGACTTGAGCCACGCGTGACATCGACTCCGAAACGCTGCAACACCCGGCTGGCGAACTCCCCATCTTTGCTCTGACTCACTAACATAGTAAAGCGCTGCCGATGATAGCGCGGCAACATATACAACATGCGTCCGTGCCAGAAGACTAGTATAAGGGGGGTGTCGGCGTTCCAGGCGTGCTGTACGCAGGGCGGTGGCTGCTCTAGAGGCCGCAAGGTCATATACAGCAGGCGTAAGACCCAGGTCAAGACCAAGACCGCACTGGCAATCAGGAAGCGCCTCGCCCAAGACGCTGTCAGGGGTGGCATGCACCACCTCCATGCGCAAGGGTGGCGATACCGTCTGCGAGCAGACACTGCGCGATGCACTCGGCAGCGCGCTGCGCCCCGTTCCCAGTACCCAGCATCTGGTGCAGCTGGGCCAGCTGCTGGCGTATGTACTGGGCGACCAGTGGGTGTTCCAGGCAGTGCAGCGCCAAGGCCGCGAGCGTCTGTGGATGCAGGGCCTCTTGCAGCAGTTCCGGCACCACCGGATGACCGGCGACAATGTTGGGCAGACCGATTGAGGGGATGCACAGCACCCGACGGGCCAGCCACGCCGTCACGGGATGCATCTTATAGACGATTACCATTGGCGTGCCGATGAGACCGGCTTCCAGCGTGGCAGTTCCGGAGGCGACCCAGGCAAAGTGTGCCGCGCGTAACACCGTGTGGCTCTGCCCCTGGACCAGGGTAACAGGTGGCGCATTATACGGTGGCAGCAGGGCCCGCACCGCGGCCATGGCGAGCGTCGACGCCACGGGGAGCACCCCCTGGACGTGGGGGAGATGCTGCCTGAGACACTGTAGCGCCTGCAGCATGGGGGGCAGCAGGTAGCGCAGCTCCTGCCGACGGCTCCCAGGGAGGAGTGCCACAATCGGCCGGGTGGGGTCGAGTCCCAAAGACTGCGCCGCGTCTGTGGGCGTGAGCAGGGGCTGGAGATGATCCAGCAGTGGATGGCCGACGTAGGCCGCATCTACGCCTGCCGCTGTATAAAACGGCACCTCAAAGGGGAAGAGCGTGAGCATGGTATCGACGTAGCGCGCGACGCGTTTCAGGCGGTGGCGCCGCCAGGCCCAGATTTGTGGCCCAATGTAATAGATGACGCGTAATCCAGCCCGTTTGGCCATCCGCGCAAACGTGAGATTGAAGCCGGGGGCATCAATGAGGACCACCACACGCGTGCCACGCTGGGCCGCAGCCCGCAGGAGTTGTCGCGCCATGCGCAGACCAGACGGCACTTTGACCAGAATCTCGACGACGCCGACGACGTTGAGATTCTGGATGTCAAACAGGGTCTCCATCCCAGCCGCCCGCAACTGTTCCCCCCCGATGCCATACACCTGGAGGGTGGGCATACAGACACGCAGCGCCCGGAGCATGGCCGCCCCATGCTGGTCCCCCGACGCTTCCGCCGCCACCAGTAACAGCGGGGCAGGCTGCTCCGTGTGCACAGGAGGTTGCACTACAGACCTCCCAGCGTAGGAGACGGGGGGCCTACGGCCGCCGAGACGCCCACGAGAGCCACACGGTGGGCATCCGCCAAGGCGATAAGCTCTTGTTGGTGCAGCATTAATGTACTCCCTGCTTCGACGGCCAAGACGGTGGCACGGCCATCGATCACCCCCCGGAGGGTGTGCGGTCCCACGGTTGGGACGTCAAAACGCATATCCTGCTGGGGGCGGCTGACTTTTACGACGACCGCGCCACGCCCACCATACTGGCACCCACGTTGGATGGTCGCATCCGTGCCCTCTAAGGCCTCAACCGCCAAGACCGTCTGCCGGCGCACGACAATGGTCTGCCCGATATCCAGCGCCGCTAGCTGTTTCGCCTGGGAGAAACCATAGGTAATGTCCTCCCAGGCGCGTTGACTAGGGCGGTATTTGCCCAAAACCCCCTCCGGGGTGAGCAAATGCCCGAGTACGTGCGTCTGGGCGATGACCTCTAAACCTTCGCGGGCAAATTCTGCAACAATCGTCCGTAAAATCGTCACGTCCTGGAAATCACGCATGCGGCTGAGGCCCCGCAAAACGCGCAGGTCAAGACGGGGATTCTCAAACAGGAAGCGCTTATCAACCTTCCCGACCATGACCAGATGGTGCACGTTATGGCGCTGAAAGAAGCGGATAATTTTGGTCAGTTGCCCAGGACCATACTGCGTCAATAGGCTGCAGTCGGACGCCAACTGTGTCGCAATGTGGGCTGACAGCGCTACCGTGGGTAGTGGCGTGCCATCTTGCGCAGCTTGCCGGGCAATCATGGCAGGCAGTTCGCCAGCACCGGCGATCATTCCAAGGTGTGCCACGCCGTGCTCCGCTTAGACGAGACCGTCCTTGTCAAGGATGTCGAGGACTTGTAAGGCGACTTGCAGCGCGTGGAGCTCTTCATCTACCGACACCACGCGGAGCGCGCCCCGGGTGGCGCAATCAATCAGGTGTTTAATTTCTAACTTTAGCGGGTTTTCTTTGTGCACAAAAATGCGCTCGATGAACGACTCTTGCTTATAGCGCAAGGTGCCACGCGTCACTAAATGCTCGGAAGAGGCCTGGCGATGGACCCGAATATCCTGGTCAGTATAATCAAGCACAATGTAGGCATCGCGTTGTGTAATGGCCATGGTACGGATTTTGATTTCTGTGGCGCGTGAGGCCACGATGCTCGCCATACAGCCATTTTGGAAGCCGATTTGGACATTGGCAATGTCTTCGCGGTTGGTATAGATGGATTTGCCCATGGCGGTCATGGAGCGCACAGGTGAACGCACCAGGTTGAGAATGATGTCAATATCGTGGATCATCACATCCAGGATGACACCGTCTTCTTTAATACGCGGCACAAAAGGTCCTAAACGCCGACTTTCGATCAACCACGGATCCTGGACAATTTTCTTGAGTTCCTGCACCGCCCCATTAAAACGTTCGACATGGCCAACATGCAGGACTACCTCCTGGGCCTCGGCGAGACGGAAGAGCTCACGCGCTTCCTCCAGGGTGTGCGTGATGGGTTTCTCCAGCAGCACATGCACGCCCGCGTTGAGGAAATCGCACGCCACACGATAATGCAGGGACGTGGGCACCGCAATGCTGACCACATCCACCAGCCCAAGCAAATCATGGTAGTCCGTATAAGGCGTCGTATTGTATTTCTCCGCGATAGCGGCCACGTGCTCGTGATGCGTATCGGCGATCCCGACAAGATCGACATCGATCAGTTCACTATAGACACCTACATGGTACTGACCCATCTGGCCTATACCGACCACTCCGGCTCTCACTCTCTGCATGCGTGTGTCCTACTGCCAGTGAACATGCGGCGTCCCGCATCCGCGGCCATGGCAGATTTATTGGAGGTTAGGCATCCCGAAACACGCCGGCCTACCGACCGGGGAGTCCTTCCGAACAAATACCGCGCTGTGACTGCTCAATGAAATGGAGCAAATGGGTAAGAGGCACACTCGAGGGCAACTGGGCCTGGAGTATCGCGATGGCCTGGCTGACATTCAGCCCAGAACGATAGAGCGTCCGATAGGCAATTTTTAATTCACGACGTGCTTCATAGCTAAACCCTGCCCGCCGCAGACCCACGATATTCAAGCCATGCACCGTCGCCGGGTTCCCAGCCGCCAGGAGATAGGGCGGCACATCTTGCATGAGCCGCGAACTACCTCCGACCATACTGTACGCCCCAATGCGCACAAACTGATGCACCCCAGTCACCCCGCCAATCACGGCGCCATCTTCGACTTCTACATGCCCAGCCAGGCCCGTGAGACTCGACACCACGACATGATCGCCTAGCACACAGTCATGCGCGATATGCGCCTGAGCCATAATAAAATTGTGCGACCCCAGCCGGGTGCTCCCCCCGCCCTGCATGCTGCGCTGAATGACCACGAGTTCGCGGATATCGTTGTCATCCCCAATATGGAGATAGCTTGGGCTGCCATCATACTTGAGATGCTGCGGTGCCCCCCCCAACACCACCCCGGTCCCCACGCGACACCGGGCCCCGAGGCTCGTCCAACGCTCGATGACCGTGTGCGCCCCAATCGCCGTATCCTCGCCGATCGCGACCTCTTCGCCAAGAATGGCAAAAGGGCCTATGGTAACCCCATCCGCCAGTTTCGCTGTGGGATGGACCACCGCTCGTGGGTCGATGTGGAGCGTCACCGCTGCTGCCCTTCTCGAGGATTATCGGCTAAAAACACTTGCAGCTCCGCTTCGGCAGCTAGGCTATCGTCGACAAAGGCCCGTCCACGCAACCGCCACACAGGGCCGCGCTGCCGCATGATTTCCAGACGCATGATGAGCTGATCCCCCGGAATCACCTGGCGCCGGAATTTGCCGCGATCAATCCCGGTAAACAGGGGGGTCTTCCCCCCCGTCACAGTGTCTGAGTAATACACTAAGACACCACCGACCTGTGCCATGGCTTCAATGACCAACACGCCTGGCATCACCCGGTGATGCGGAAAGTGTCCCTGAAAGAAAGGCTCATTGAGCGTCACATTTTTCAGGCCAACCGCATAGGCATTATGGACGATTTCCTGGACACGATCGACGAGCAAAAACGGATACCGGTGCGGCAAAATGGCGAGAATCTCTTCGGGCCCCAGTGCATACACGCTCTTTACTCCTGCGCCTGGAGAGCATCAAGGCGTTTTTGGAGTTGCTTAACTTGTTGAAATAACTCACCAAGCCGCAGACTATACACATGCTGCCGTTTCGCAACAGGCCCCGGCAAAGCCGGCGACCCATACACTGCCGCCCCGGCTTCCACATCGGTCATCACACCTGCCTGGGCCGCAATCGAAGCGTTCGTGCCAATCGTCGTATGGTCCGCCACTCCCACTTGCCCCCCCATCCGTACATGCGCGCCCACGTACACACTTCCTGCTAAGCCAGCCTGCCCGGCGAGGACCGTATGCTTCCCGACCCGACTGTTATGCCCCACCTGGACCAAATTGTCGAGCTTCACGCCCGCTTCAATCACGGTATCGCCCACGGTGGCCCGGTCAATACAGGTGTTGGCACCAATTTCCACCGCATCACCGATCACCACGCGTCCGACTTGTGGAATTTTGCGATACGACCCATCCGGCATGGGATGAAAGCCAAATCCATCCGCCCCGATGACTGCCCCACTGTGAATAATGACCTGACGGCCAAGGTGGACACGTGGGTACAGACTGACGTTGGCGTACAGGGTGGAACCATCACCAATCTCACACGCTTCCCCGACATACGTCCCAGGATGGATCGTCACATCCTCTCCGAGGCGCACCCCGCGGCACAGCACGGCATACGGTCCGATGTACACACGGGCGCCCAGCACAACATCCGGGGCCAGCACGGCCCGAGGATCAATCCCCCACGTTGGGGGGGGGGCAGGGTAAAAGTGCTCCAGCAAGCGCATAAAGCCCAGGGCGGGATTTTCGACACGAATGGCCGGACGATCGACCCACACATCTGGCGGGGCCAAGACCGCCGTGGCCCCTGAGGCGGCCAGGCGTGCCACCTGTTTTTGCCCCGCGAGGAAGGTAATGTCCCCCGGATGGGCGTCATCCAGCGGGGCCACACCACCAATCACGAGCGTACCATCCCCTTCCAGTTTGCCTGCGAGAAGATCGGCCAAGGCCGCCAACGTCATGCGCATGCTCTGCCCTTTCCCACGCTACCGTTTCTTCCCCGCCCCAGAGCCCGAGGAAGTCGCGGATGGTGTTGCTACCGTTTGCTCGACTGGCATTTGATCAAAACGTTGCGTGACGCGAGGGGTGATGTCGATGGCTTTGTTAAAATACAGCACCACCGCCGTATTCTCGTTCCCTTCCAGTACTAACTGAAATCCTTCGCGCTCACCGATTTCTTGTACCGCCTTGCGTACCGTCATGAGCAGCGCCTGCGTCTCACGGACTTCGCGCTCGCGGAACTCCTGGGTGGCATCCTCGGTAAAACGGTTCGTATCATCAATAAAACGTTTGAGTTCCCGCGCCCGGCGCCGATAATCTTCGTCTTTAGCAGAGCGCGCTTGCTCCGTGAGCAAGTCTTTTTGCGAGCGAAATTCCGTCTGTAATTTCTGGAGTTCTTCTTCCTTTTGCCGTTTCAAGTCTAATTTCAGCTTAATCTCTTGTTGCAGTCTATCGCCTAAATCCCGGAGGCGGTCTTTTGCCGATCTGCCCCGAGTTGACTGGTCTAGGACGGCTTGTAGATCCACTACGCCGATTTTCTGGGCCTGGGCCGTGTCCGCCAGTGTAAGCCCCACCAGCCCTATGAGCAAGCCTAACCACCACCCAGCGTGACGTTGATATCCTGTCGGCATCCACCTGACTCCTTTTCTCCGCACCTCTGCTTAGAAGGTTCCCAAGAGGAACCCCAAAGCACCCATACTCTCTCCACGCCGCCTATCGAGCTTGAATCCGTAATCGAGACGGATGGGTCCCACTGGGGTAATGAGGCGAAACCCCACCCCGGCACTGCGGCGGACATCTCCAAAATCAAATTGGTTCCCTGGGACGTAGACGTTGCCCGCGTCGAAAAACGTCACTACACGTAGCAGACGTCCTAAGCTCCGACCAATCTCCACATTAAATTGTACATAGGAGGTGCCTCCCAGCGGATTCCCGCGCGCATCCTGCGGGCCGATGTCGCGGAAGTTGAAACCACGCACCGACGTCGCTCCTCCCAGAAAAAAACGCTCTGCTGCTGGCAAGTTTTTCCCGCCATAGCCTTCCCCAATGCCAAAACGTCCGCGCACAAATCCCGTCAGCCCTTCTGGCAGAGGGAAATACCAGGTCGTGCTGGCATTGATTTTATAGAAACGATTGGTGCCTCCAAGGCCCGCCCCCGTCACTTCAAAGGAGTGCAGCGAACCTCGCGCCGGATCAAATTGATTATCACGCGAATCCCAGACAATGCGCGGCGTGAGACTGCTAGTATACGACGTGCCCTCATCTTGGCGTAACACGTCCGAGGCGCCAGGATCGAGGTTGCTAATTTGCAGCACCTCGTAGTTGTACGTCACGGACGTCCGCGCATACTCGCCCAACGCACGGCCCAACGTCAGCCCTGTACCCGTACGACGTGAGGTAAACGTCTGGAAATCGGACGAACGTCGGAACACACTCACCCCAGCGTTAATTGGAAGACCAAAAAGGTATGGCTCTTGAAATTCCAGGGTAAAATCCTGCGATAAACTGCCAAGGCGTGCGCTGAGACTCACCGTCTGCCCACGCCCGAAGAGATTACTCTGACTGATCGAGCCTGTAAAGACCACGCTTTCCGCGGAGCTAAACCCCACCCCAGCGGTAAACTGACCCGTTGAGCGTTCGGCAACGTCCACCTGCAGATCGAGCAATTCCTCTTCGCCACGCCGTCTGGTATCAATTTTCACTTCTTCAAAGTATTGTAAATTGGTGAGGCGTTGCTTTGACCGTTGTAACTTGGTCGCACTGTAGAGATCCCCTTCGTCCAAGCGCAGCTCGCGCCGGATGACTTGGTCACGCGTCCGCTCATTGCCCACAATATCAATACGACCAATGTAGACTTTCGGCCCAGGGCGGGTCGTCAAGCTGAGATGCACCAAGCGGGTGGCCTGATCAATCGACACAGTTGGAGCGACATCGGCAAAAGCATAGCCGCGATCGGCATAGGCATCGGTTAGCCCCAGAATGTCGCGCCGGACGGCCTCCCGACTATAAACTTCCCCGGTTGTTAAGCGGACCTTTTGACGCAATTCCTCTTCTTTGAAGACGTGATCACCAATAAGGGTGACCTTGCCGATTTTGAATTGCTCCCCCTCGCGGGTAATGGGCACCGTGATGATAATCCCGCCCGCCTCGCGGTTGATCTCCACTACGGGTTCACCAATCTGGACATTGATGTAGCCATTATTCTGATACACATTTTCCAACAGTTGTAAATCAATGCGCAGTGTCTCAGGCTTGTACAAGGCGGAGGGGCCGCTTAGCAGGGGAATCGTATACTCTTTCAGTTGGACTTCTTTCCGGAGCTCCCCGTCGGTTAAGCCTTTATTGCCTGTAAAGCGGATACGACTGATGTAGACTTTGCTGCCTTCCGTGATGCGGAGCACAATATCGACCTGATTATCGGCCACATCCGTGACTTCGGGACGCACGTGGGCAAAGTAATAGCCCTCTTCCCGATAATGTTTTTGCAGGGCCACCACGGTATCGTTCAGCAGATTGCGGGCAAACGTCGCACGTTCTTTGAGCAAGAGGCGTTTGGTCACTTCGGCGGATTCAATGTAGCGGTTCCCCGTAAAGGTGATGCTGCGGACCGCCGGTTTTTCCACGACGGTGAACACCAGCCGCAGGCCGTCAGCCACCTCCTCCGCCAGCACTTGGATATCATCAAACGTACGCAGGGCGTACAGACGCTTGATATCTTCATTGAGCGTCTGCGGGGTGTAGGGCTTGCCCACTTCGGTTTTCACATAGAAACGTATGGTAGCTTCAGGGGTACGGCGCTGACCACGGATCTCGATATCTCGGACAATGATGCCTGGGCTGATAGCGGCAGTGACCGGCCAAGCCCATCCGAGCACAACGAGCAGCAACAGCACCATACGGAGCACGCAGCGATGTATCATTCACCCAGACTCCTGGCTCTTCCACCATCAGCCCACCGAAGAGAGCTTCTCTAGACACACCAAAGCCCGATGGAGAGGTCTTCCACCGGGCTTTGGCGACTACAGGCACGCGAAGGGATACGGTTTAGCTATCGGACAAGCTCTCCACCGCGTCCTCTTGCTTGGCGAGAAACACCAGCTCCTCACCAGCCAGTTTCACTTCTACCACACCACCGTTGGGGAATTCACCCCGTAACACTTCCTCGGAGAGTGGGTCTTCAATGTGACGCTGAATCGCCCGACGCAGGGGACGTGCGCCGTACGCGGAGTCATAGCCTTGCTGGGCCAGCCATGCCTTCGCATTGTCGTCGATTTCCAGCGTGATACCGCGCTCACCCATCTGTTGGTTCAAGCGCAGGAGCATGATGTCCACAATCTGCTTGATATGCTCAAGCTGCAGGGGATGGAACATGACGGCTTCATCGAGCCGATTGAGGAACTCAGGATTGAAGGTCTTCTTGAGTTCACTCATGACGCCCTCTTTCATCTTTGAGAACGTCACTTCTTCGGCATCGCGTTGGAACCCGATGGCCGTGTTCTTTTCAATAGTCCGGGCACTGAGGTTCGAGGTCATAATGAGGACCACGTTTTTGAAATCGACCTTGCGCCCATAGCTATCGGTCAGATGTCCATCGTCCATCACTTGCAGCAGCACGTGATAGATGTCAGGGTGGGCTTTCTCAATTTCGTC
>SXND01000097.1 GCA_005777235.1 Pseudomonadota bacterium | reverse complement strand
TGGCCGTGCCCGGCGGCGCGGGCCTGCTGCCGGCAGGGTTGGCGCTCTGGCGCGGCTGGAGGGGGGGGGCCCGGTGGCCCGCAGAGGCGACGCGGGCGGTGGAAAAGGCCGGGGGCATTGCCAAAAGGCCGGGGGCATTGCCTATACTCGGCGGTGGAAAAGGCCGTTTGAATTTCCTATACTCTTCCAAAAGGCCGTGTGCATTGCCTATACTCGGCGGTGGAAAAGGCCGTTTGAATTTCCTATACTCAGCTACTAATGGCGGTTGAGCGTTGATCACGGCGCTTCCCATACTCCACCTCGCCTCCTGGATCTGTGTGCACAACCAGAGACCCGACCCCAGCGGGTTGCCCCGGCGGCTCTGGCTGTGGTGTTTCGCTGCTGTGTAGGAGGTTGCAATCATAGACAAGCCAGCGCGGGGAAGCCTGAGTTTTAGCTGCAAAGATCCCTGAGTTAGCCCGCAAAACACCGATGCCGGGTCTCAGAACGCCCAGCCGTCGTCAGACAGCTACGTTACCACACGTCTTCCAACTCAAACGGACGCCGCTGAGACAAAGAGTGGCAATCGACATTACGACGCCTCCCGGAGAGCGCATACCGGCGCGACGGTGTCTTGTCTTCCCACCAGCAGTGCTCTATCATGTTCGGTGCATATTGGGATGATCACACCACCCATTTGCACACCCCCCACTGAGGAGAGGATTTGTATGGAAGAACGCCTTGGCCTGATCACCGAAACCAAAGCCTTTGAGCAGCTTGGCATCCTGGTGCTGGACGGCTCCGGCTCCATGGGTGAAAAAGGCGTCAGCGACCAACCCAAAGCTGAGGAAATCAACCAGGCCGTGCGTGGCCTCATGACGCGCCTGCGCGGCTCGCAGAAGAAAGAGAATTTTTATCTGGCCGTGGTGACGTATGACCACCGTGTTGACACAGACCGCCTGGGGCCCACGCCAGTAACGCAGGTAGACGACACGGCGGACTACAACCCCCTCAAAGGTCATAACGGCGATACGGCCATCGGCGATGCTCTAGCCGCGGCGCATGGGGTGGCTGAGGCGTTTCTTGCCGGCCAGGGGAGCGCCAGCCGCTCTGTGGTCATCGTGGTCATGAGCGACGGCCAGAATAATCGTGGTGCCGACCCGGTGGAAGTGGCCGAGTGTATCAAGCAGAGCGGCCAGCGCATCACCGTGTGTGCTGCCGGCTATGGCAAAGGCAGTGAGCTGGATGAGATGACCCTGAAACGCTTGGTGAGCGAACCATCCGGGTATAAATTCACCATGAGCACCAATGACCTGCGTGATTTCTTTGAGGCCAGCATCAGCCAGGTGCGCGGCTAGCGGCTTGTGGCGTCAACGTCCCGGCAGTTTCCCTGGAGGAGCCCCTTGTGGCGAGACCATCATCTACCCCACCGGACAGTAGGCCGCGCGCCGACCTCGCCGTCGCGTCACATGCCGCCAAGGATCCGAACCAGGACGCCGGCGAGGTCTACCACGGCCATCAGTACAGCGCCCTGGCCATCGCTGACGGCCTCGGGTCGTCATTCGACGCCCATATCGCCTCCAGCCTCGCCGTCAAAATCTTTCTGGCCGGTGTCCAAGAATACGACCAGCAGGCCAGACGTCTGGATGCGGACGCCGTACGCCAGCTCTGGGACCGTGTGGTACGTGCTCTGGCCCATCAGCGCATCACCAAACACCGGCGCTATCGCGACCAGCCCCAGGCGCTGCAAACCACCCTGAGTACGATGATCGAACTCCCGGACAGCTATCTCATCAGCTACCTGGGCAACGGCAGCATCCTGCATGTGCGCGGCGACTTCTGGGGTTTCTGGGAGCGCCGCTGGCCCTGGTGTGTGACCGACCTCATGCTCGGCCACTCCTTCCTGAGCGACACCGGCAAAGACACCCTGTACGGCATTGTCCAGCCCGGCGGCCTCACGGCTGACATCCATTTTCTGCAAGTCTGGAAAGACACCACCTGCGGCGACCTGCTGGTGCTGTGCAGCGATGGCATCAGTTCGCCCGACCACCTGCGCGTTGGGCGCGATGCCAACGAGAAGCTGTGGATGGAAGTGAACCCGCATGTCGACGCCTTGCTCAGCCATTTTCTCAAGCCGTATTTTGCCCAGCTCCACCAGCCTGGCGACACCAGCGCCGCCCTGGCTGAGACGCTCCGCACGTTTCTGGCGGCGCAGACCTTTGACGATGACGCCACCGTGGGCCTGCTCGTGTCCCCAAAGGCCAGGGACTATTACCGCACGCATCTCGTGGACACCAGGGTATGAAGCTGATTCGTGTGACGCCTGGCACCTGCATATCCTCCGGCCTGTCCACCCGTCCCTGGGAGCAGCAGGCGCAGAGCATCGAGATCGACGATACGCCCCTGGCCAGTGGCGCGCAGGGCGAGATCTCAGCCGTGGCCCGCCTGGACGGCCAGCATGCCCCGGATCTCCTCGTCAAGCGCTTTCTGCAAGGTTTTCCGCCGAGTATGCACGAGATGATGGCCGCCGTGCGCAGCAACCACGCCAGGTATCGCATTGCTGACCGTCCGGCTCTGCGGGCTCTGCCATTGTTCTTGTTTAGCGGCACGCTGCAGGGGCAGCCCGTCGATGGCTATGTCATGCGTCGTGTCACCGGCCAGCAGTTAAGTGACATCTTCAGTGACGTCAATGCCTTCAATACCTACATTAACCTGCCCTGGGCGCAGCGCCTGGAGTTGTGTCGGCAATTTGTCGAGGGCATGGATATTCTCTACAGCCTGCACCTCATACATGCCGACTTGAACGGCCAGAACCTGCTGGTCGATATGGTGCAGACTACCCTCACCATCATCGACCTCGACGGTGGTGCAGTGGCCGGCACGGGCCTCACACCCGTGACCATTGGTAAGCTTGAACCCGGTTGGCTGGCGCCCGAGATCATGCGTCAGCTCGCCCAGACCACGCAGCGCCAGGTTATTCCTGTGGGCATGGCGGTGGATTTATGGTCGATGGCCTGCGGCGTACATCAGTTGCTGTTTGGCCTGGCACCATTTTTCTTCATGGCGCAGCAGGAAGACATTCCCGCCTACCTGGCGCGTTACACCTGGCCGCACCTCAAGGGCTTGCAGGGGCTCTCCACGCACAATCACCAGGCCTTTGGCTACTACGAGCGGGTCTATGCCCAGAGCCCGGCCGCGATCCGGCGCTTCCTGGCGTTTGCCTTTCAAAAAGGTTACGGGGATCCGGCGCAGCGTCCCACCGCCTCGCAGTGGCTCCAGGAATGCACCGCCGCTCTGACGCAACACGGTCCCGTGTCACTTCCGCCAGCGCCGCCCCCAGCGCCACCCGCGTCACCTGGCGTGCCGTCGATGATCGCCTGTCCTGCGTGTGGTCACGACAATTCCCCGACAATGCTTTATTGCCAGTACTGCGCCGCGCTGCTGGGTGCCGAGCGCCTCTGCCCGCACAGCGCCCGCAAGCGCTTTGTGCTGCCGCTGCCAGGGCTGGCGCGTTTTGGGCGGCATTGGACGCCGGAGACGGCGCAATATTGTACAGTGTGCGGGGAACGGTTGTGAGTGCCGCCCGCTCCTTCCCCATGCAAGCAAGGCGGTCATCATGATCATCTCCAAATACCAGGAGCAAGACAGTGGAACAGAGCGTGATTGAAATACCACAGAGCAATATCGACGAACTGCTGCATGAAAAACGCGAAGCTATTTTACAACTTGCAGCCAAGCATGGTGCCTGGAATGTGCGGGTCTTTGGTTCGGTAGCACGGCACGAGGCGAACGAACATAGTGATGTGGATTTTCTGATAGACTTAGAACCGCATCGGAGCCTCCTGGATATCGGCGGCTTACTCACGGATCTCCGGGAATTGCTTGGGCGAGAGGTTGACGTAGTGACGGAACAAGGGTTGTACTGGCTGCTACGTCGTCGCATCCTCAAAGAAGCCAGGCCGTTATGATGAAAGACCCGCGTGTCTATCTCGTCCACATTCTAGAATGTAGTGCGAAGATTGCGCGCTACACGCGTGCTGGCAAAGCAGTCTTCCTTCAGGAGGAGATCATTCAGGATGCCGTTGTCCGCAACCTGGAGATTATTGGCGAAGCTGCGAAGCGTATTGATGATACCTACCGTGCAGCACACGTACAGATTCCATGGCGCGGGATGGCAGCCTTACGCGATGTGCTCATCCATCAGTATCATGGGGTAGAGATGGAGAGAGTCTGGGCTGTGGTGGAAAGGGATTTGCCCCAGATTGTGCGAGCGATTCGCGCTGTGCTGCCGCCTCTCGAACAATTGGAACGCGAAATAGCCGGTGACGAGGACGACCAAGAGACAGCGTCTTAAGCGCTCGTTGGCATGTTGCCGGGGATATACATGTTGCCGGAGATATCGGTGATTCTGCTGAGGGGTGATCACAGATGAAACGGGATGATGCGTTGCGAATCCTGGCTGACCATCGGGACGAACTTCGTCAGCAATTTGGCGTCCAGTCACTGGCGTTGTTTGGCTCGGTCGCCCGTAATGAGGCGACCGAGACCAGCGACGTGGATCTGTTGGTGGAATTTGCCCGTCCAGTCGGGTTGTTCGGTCTTTTCGCCTTACAGGACTATCTGGCACGACTTCTCGGCTGCGCAGTTGACGTAGGGACGTCCGATAGTCTGAAGCCACGCATCCGAACACGGGTGTTAGCGGAAAGTATTGATGTCTCCTAGAGCGTGGCTTGAGCGGATACAGGATATCCTGGACGCCATCGCTGAGAGCAAAGCATTCATACACGTGATGGCATTCGGCGCATTTCGACACGATCCCAAGACCATCAGGGCTGTCGAGCTCGACTTCATCATTATCGGCGAAGCGGCGAGTCATATCCCGGGGGATGTGCAGCGTGCCCATCCAGAGATGCCTTGGGCCCTGATGCGGGCTATGCGTAACCGTCTGGTTCACGCTTACTTTTCAGTCGATCCTCGGGTGATCTGGGACACTATACACCAGGATCTTCCCCCTCTCGTTCCGTTGTTGGAAGCGCTGTTACGGGAAACACGTAGCTGACCATCGGCAGCATACACTTATGACCAAAGACCCGCGTGTCTACCCGGCGCATATTCTGGAATAATGTAGTGTGAAAATCGTGTGCTACGCTCGTGCATGCTGAGGCATACTGACTATGGCCACCATTACCCCGCGTAAAGCCCGACGCGCCCCAGTGCGCTACTGTGGCCAGTGCGGCCTGCGCCTGCCCAGCCCCTGGCAGGGGCGTAAGGCCTTGACGGTGCTCAGTGTCGTGCTCGTACTCCTGCTGGGCCTGGTGGCTGGCTGGTCTCTATCAGGCCGTCAGGGTCTCCAGGAGCTAGCTCTAGCTCTGGTGCATGAGCAGGCTCAACTACGCGCCACTCAACAGCAACTGGCCACCGAGCGTCAGCAGCTCAAGGATGCCCAGCAACAACTGGCGAAAGAACGCCAACAGCTTGAGGCCGAGCGCCAAAAGCTCGCCGCCGCAGACAAGACGCCCATACCAGCACCGCCACCAGCACCAGCACCGCCATCAGCACCGGACAAATCTGCCGCGCCACCAGCCGGGCAGCCCTTCAAGAACAGTCTTGGCATGGAGTTTGTGCCGATTGCGGCGGGAACCTTTCAGATGGGCTCGGATGCATCAGAGGCCTATGACGATGAGAAACCGGTGCATCGGGTCACGATCAGCAAACCATTTTTTCTGGGGAAGTATGAAGTGACGCAGGAAGAGTGGCAGGCGGTCATGGGGGACAACCCGAACAACTTCAAAGGGACGAGGCTCCCCGTGGAGACGGTGTCCTGGGAGCAAGCTCAGGAGTTTGTCAAGCGCTTGAATGCCAGGGAAAAGACCACGAAGTATCGCCTGCCCACGGAGGCGGAGTGGGAGTATGCGGCCCGTGCGGGGACGACCACGGCCTATAGCTTTGGGAACGACGTCAGCCACCTCAAAAACTATGCCGGGTATAGTGACAATGCCGGAGGGACGACGCATCCCGTCGGGCAGAAGTCGCCGAATGCCTGGGGCCTGCATGATATGCACGGCAATGTCTGGGAGTGGGTACATGATTGGTATGGGTGGTATACTGCAGCGACTGCAGTGGATCCTGCAGGCCCTGCAGCAGGCTCGCGTCGCGTCCACCGTGGTGGCAGTTGGCACCACACCGCCTGGCACTGCCGGTCGGCGCACCGCAACGGCCTCGCGCCCGGCAATCGCGACGGCGGCCTGGGCTTGCGCCTGCTGAGGGAGGCTCCCTAACCCTATGCACTTTTACCCTGTTACTCTGAGGGATTTTTTTGTATGGTAGACGCCTGGAGGGAAGGAGGGGCTGCAGCCCGATGCGTCGCGTAGCAGCAAGGGCAGCAGCCCCTCCGCCCCGGAAGGCGCGGGGTCCAGGGGCGGAGCCCTTGGTCGCGATTTTTATTGCCATCTGAAAGGTTGTGACACGATGCTTGCCCGGGTGTTTACCTTACATTTCGACCCGGTAGTGGAGGGGTTTGACGACGTGCCATTACGGGATTTTCTCAAAGACAAAACAGTCCTCTCCCTGCGCGACCATTTTTTCGTCCGGCACGAGATCCCCTATCTGACTGTCGTCGTGACCTATCAGCTCAGCCGTCCAGACAGCATTCCGTTACCGCCAGCCTCCCGGACGCCCCAGGAAGGGGCGTGGCGCGAGATGATCAGCGCTGCAGACCTGCCGCTGTTCAACGCCGTGCGCGACTGGCGGGCCGAGCGCAGCAAACACTTTCAGCGGGCGTCCTCTCTTCAGCGGGCGTCTTCAAGCAGGGCTCAGCCCCCCTAGCCCGGGCCGCCTCAGCGGGCGTCCTCTCTTCAGCGGGCGTCTTCAAGCAGGGCTCAGCCCCCCTAGCCCGGGCCGCCCCCGCCGCGGCGGGGGCCCGTCCCCAGCCCCCCGGCCTGGCCGTGCCCGGCGGCGCGGGCCTGCTGCCGGCAGGGTTGGCGCTCTGGCGCGGCTGGAG
>SXND01000096.1 GCA_005777235.1 Pseudomonadota bacterium | reverse complement strand
TTTCAATCCACGCCCCGCCTCTTCAGCGGGGCGAACTTTACGCGGTAATCACGCACACAGTCCTAGGAGTTGTTTCAATCCACGCCCCGCCTCTTCAGCGGGGCGAACTCAATTTACATTCCCCTGGACGGGAATTGCCCCGTTTCAATCCACGCCCCGCCTCTTCAGCGGGGCGAACTTATATGCGCAAGGCCTGGCATATGCTTTGAAGGGTTTCAATCCACGCCCCGCCTCTTCAGCGGGGCGAACTGCTGATATTCCCCTATCGGCAAGTTGTGGATAAGTTTCAATCCACGCCCCGCCTCTTCAGCGGGGCGAACCGAATCTGGTCGCAGTCACCACCACCAACGTCAGTTTCAATCCACGCCCCGCCTCTTCAGCGGGGCGAACACTTACCTTTACACGTCGGACAAGGTAAGCATAGAGTTTCAATCCACGCCCCGCCTCTTCAGCGGGGCGAACCTACAACAGCCAGGGCCTTGGCATTCTGGATGCTATGTTTCAATCCACGCCCCGCCTCTTCAGCGGGGCGAACTCGCGGCGTGAGTTGCACGAGTGGATGAGCATCTATGGTTTCAATCCACGCCCCGCCTCTTCAGCGGGGCGAACTTGAGCACCCCGCAGGGTGACGCCGCGTTACCAAAAGTTTCAATCCACGCCCCGCCTCTTCAGCGGGGCGAACCAAAATAATATCGAGCCCCTGATCTAATTTTCCCGTTTCAATCCACGCCCCGCCTCTTCAGCGGGGCGAACTAGCGCGTGGAACTTTGGGAAGCGGTTTTATTCGGAGTTTCAATCCACGCCCCGCCTCTTCAGCGGGGCGAACTTTCGGGCTCCTTCGACCCGTATCGTGACCCCAGGTTTCAATCCACGCCCCGCCTCTTCAGCGGGGCGAACAAAAGCTCCCCCGTCTGCTCTTATAGCTTCACAAGGTTTCAATCCACGCCCCGCCTCTTCAGCGGGGCGAACAAGCCCTAGAAAATGCACCAAGAAGCGCACGATATGGTTTCAATCCACGCCCCGCCTCTTCAGCGGGGCGAACAGGGGCCGCCAAACCATCGCCCAGGGCTGCCACCAAGTTTCAATCCACGCCCCGCCTCTTCAGCGGGGCGAACAGCAGGGCCGACGATGCCTTGCCGTTTGCCCTCTCGTTTCAAACCACGCCCCGCCTCTTCAGCGGGGCGAACGGCCCCGATTGCGGAAGCAATGGCCCCTAAAGTCAGTTTCAATCCACGCCCCGCCTCTTCAGCGGGGCGAACTATAGTCCCTTAACGCAGCGAACCCTGCTTCGGCGTTTCAATCCACGCCCCGCCTCTTCAGCGGGGCGAACTTCCCAGCCGTGTGTATATGTTTAGCCTCTTTGAGTTTCAATCCACGCCCCGCCTCTTCAGCGGGGCGAACCCTTTACGCACAGCTTGAGCCTGGGATAATTCGTTTCAATCCACGCCCCGCCTCTTCAGCGGGGCGAACCCATGCCCGTACTGCCATGGTGTAAACAGCATACCAGTTTCAATCCACGCCCCGCCTCTTCAGCGGGGCGAACGCAGTGACAACGCGTTCCTCAAAGGCCCCCACCAAGTTTCAATCCACGCCCCGCCTCGTCAGCGGGGCGAACGGCCGTCGCGCCAAGCTATGATTTTGCCTGGAGTTAGAGAGGCCGTTGCGCGAACAAACGGTTTTAAGGCACACAAAAACTGCATGGCGCCACCTGCTTTTCCATAAAGGGCCAGTTTATCAGCAGTTACGGACAGCGCGAAACCCGTGGCTCCAGGCCGCCACTTAGGGTTCGCGCTTGCCATCGCTACCGCACTCCTTGGGTTTTGTTTCAAGTTTCAATCCACACCCGGCCTCTTCAGCGGGGTAAACGCCAGCCCTGTCATCCTGGTTGTCCCCGGTACCTGCTTGGGACATGATTGCATTCATAGAATAAGCGGAGCCTCCAAGTCAATGGGTTTTTTCGTGCCGTGATGCTCAACCTCCACATCAGCATCAAGAAAATAAAACCGCAGGGAATCTTCCCGAGCATCGCTTTCCTGCAAGAGCCGATGACGCAAGAGCGTCCAGTGCCTCCGCTCCAATCGACATTCAAAGACCGAGTTTTGCACACGCTGGCCATAGTCTTTACACGCCTGTGCCACCCGGCGCAAACGGCGGACACCCGCTTGATCTCCGGTAGCAACGTCATAGGTCACGAGTACAAGCATGACTGCCCTTCCAAGGTCGGTTATTTCAAGACACATGGTAAATACTGGAGCATATCGCCGCGCAGATGGCGGGCGAGAATCCGCGCCTGAATGAGCATCAGATGCCCAATGGGGCATTCCTGATCGAGCAATGGATGACGCACGATGTCCTGCTTCCGCGTCTGATAGGCGGCGATAACCGCCTTGCGTCCCGCCGGGGTGAATTCGATTGCTCCCCCCTCACGCACGAGGAACGCGTCTTTGCCAATCTGCCGACGATTAATGAGCGTGATGGCCAGGCGGTCGGCCAGGAGCGGACGAAATTCCTCCATCAGGTCCAGGGCTAATGAGGGACGATTCGGGCGTTCGGCATGCAGATAGCCCACGAATGGATCAAGGCCCGTGGCGGTGAGCGCGGCAATACAGTCATGCCGTACCAGCGCGTAGAGATAGGAAAGGAGACAGCTGACCGCATCGCGCGGGGGACGACGCGACCGGGTCGTGAAGGCAAATGTCTCGCGCTGCTGCCGGAGGTGCAGCGTGAAGGTTTCGAAATAGCGGCTGGCGCCTTGTCCTTCATAGCCACGGATTTGATCCACCGCCGCCCCATCCATCTGCGGCGCACCGGACGGCGTCTCTGCCGTACTCTGGCGCTGCATGTGGCCGATCAAGCGTGCCAGATCAGTGGCGCACTGCTGTAAGTATGTGCCTTCCTCTGTGGTACGGGTCTCACGCGCCGAGCGTAGCAGGCTCTGGCGGGAATTTTGTAACTTGCCGAGGACACATTGTCGTGCAATGGCCGCGGTTTTGACAGGATCGTCCGCAGCGCGATACTGGGCGCGCCGCAGCCCGACACTGGTATTCGGGACACCTTCCCACCGTCCGAGCAGGTAGCCATGTTCGCTAAAATAGTTCACCGCTACTCCATGTTCCCAGCACAGTTGGAGCGCCGGGGGACTGAAGGCCACCTGGCCAAAGGCACAGACGGATTCCAGGTGGTGAATGGGCACGGCCAGCTTTAACTCGCGTTCAACCTCGATTTTCAGGTTGAGATGATCGCGGGCCACATAGCTGTTCGGGGTCGTGAGATACAGCGTGTTCTGTTTGATCTCCATACGTTACTCCTGGCTGGAGAGCAGGCGTTGATAGTGCTGCTGTCGTGGCAGCGAAGCCTCGGCACCTGTGAGTTCCGGCAGACACACGGCACGGAGGCTACACCCATCGCACCGTGGCATCAGCACTGCGGGCGGTACCTGGGCGTCCTCCAGCAGGCGGCGCACGGCGTCGATGGCCTGCAGGGTGGCGTGGCGTAGTGTGGGGCTCAACACCACCTGGCGCCGTCGTTTGCTTGTCGCGTGGTAGATCCAGCCTTCCATGACAGCGACGTTGAACATCTCTTCCAGGCACAGGGCCTGCGCGCAGAGCTGGATGTCATCGTTGTCGAACTGCCGCCGTGGCCCTTTTTTATATTCCACCGGGGTCGGTATCCCGGCACGCATTTCGACGATATCGGCGCGGCCCACCAGGTCGTACCGCGATGAGTACAGGGGCAAAGCGCGGAGCAGCGTTACACCCCTCTCCGTCTCATAACCCGGGGCGTCGGTGTGCTCATGGAGCAGCGTGCCAAGCGTGGTGTGCTCGTTGTCATGCCAGATGCCCTCGACATACATCAGGCCACATCGACGTGGGCAGAAGACATACTGATTCAGCGCAGCAATCGTCACGGGTTCGGATGGCATGTTTCAATCCACTCCTGGCTTATTCAGCCGGGCGCTTGCGTTTGTGCTTGCGTGTGACATTGCTGTCGCCGCGGACTACGGTCACTACCACCAGATGCCCCCGCTGCCCATCGAAGGTGCAGTAGGCGCGAAACTCAAAAGGGAATGGACGGCGCGTGCGCACCCGCAGTGTGGCGCCGTCCGGCAACACACGTACGTCGGTCGCCTGGCGAATACCAGCGAGAATGACGTGCCGCGCTTTCGCCGCATCCAGAGGGGCAATACGTTGCTGAAATTGCTCCACCGCGTGTGGCGTGACAAACAGGTCGGGCAACAGCGGCATATGTGCACCTACTCATGGCGTTTATGCAGACGCACGCCCTGGGGTAAGGGTTGCTGGTCCCAGGCGCAGCGCACGTCGTACTCCGCAAAGGCGGTGGGGAACTCCACACCGCCTTTTAACTGCACGTTAATCCCCTCAAACAGCTTATGGGCATGCGCGCAGCCGAGGCGTGCTTCGCGCCGGTTTTGCTCCGCATTGTGCTCATGCTGCGTGCCAACATGCTCAAAGTCGTACAGGCCGCGCACAATCATCTCGCCACGCGCTGCCGAGCGATCGTGTTCAAACATCTGCAGCAGCGCCTCAAACAGGAGAGCGAGGTCCGTCTCCGTAAAGCCCGTGCGCTCTGCAAACGCGGGGGACACGTAGCCTTTGGCGGCATAGAGGGCATAGGGCACGATATGCTTGTTGCCCATGGTGCGCTCTTTCGCTTCGTCGGCAATGGTGGTGGCCACACAGCGCGTGATGGAGATTTCGAGCGGTGTGATAGCATCGAACGATTGGGCGAAGGTGAATTGCACCGGGCCGCGCAGTTGTCCGTAAGCAGAGCCTTTCATGACTTCATTGCCGACGGAGAGCACTCCACCAAAGGCGCGGATGTCATAAAACTCGCGGCAGAGCCATTGCACGGCGGCTTCGGCGCTGCGGTTATTCCCCTCCACGGCCCGGTTGATCGTGCGTTCCAGGGCCGGGCCACTCTTGATAAAGATGTCGTAGCCGTTGTCGTCTGCCTGGCGCGGCGGCGCGAATTCTGCGACAAAGTTCCTGACTTTGCGTTTGAGGCAGACGTCGGACACCAGGCCGCGGTTGGTGTTCGGGTCAATGCGCGGCATGTTACCCGCGTCGGGGTCGCCGTTCGGGTTGCCGTTCACCACATCAAACAGGAGTAGGAAATCGTGTCGGTTAGTCAATACTGTTGCCATGTCAGTCTCCCGTAGTGTAAGAAGCGATTGTGTTTCATCCCGCATCGGAATCGCCGTTGGGGTTCCCGTTGGTGTTGCAATTCCCGCCCTGCCTGTTAAAGAGGGCGATACCGTGGAAGGCCCGTCGCTCAAGCTACGTCAGGTGTATCACCCGCCTTCGTGTGTGCGCGGCGTGCGGCGTCATCAGCGGCCTGCTGCTGATAGAAGCCGAGCGCGAAACGCCCCTGGGCCTGCAGGTTCAGCACTCTGGGAAAGACGGGCGCTTGCTGGTCCTCGGCAGGCCGAAACAGCGCCAGGATGTGCTGCATGGCCTCTTCGAGAAACCGTTCATGGCCCTGGTAGCGCGCCGATTTCCTGATGCTATTCAAATGATGGCGATTGAGCCGCAGGAGCAGCGGGAGCACTGACGCCGGCGCCGCACAGGCAGTGCCAAAGTAGCGTTCCGCCACGCCAGCTCCTTCCAGCTTGTAGTCATGGGCCTTCTGCTGCGCTTCGGCCAGCACGGCCAGTAGCCGCCCGCAGTTGTAGGCCGGGTCATTGGTCTCAAATACCTGGGGTTCGATCATGGGTGTCCCTTCCTGACGATGGCGGTTCAGCAGCAGGCGCAGCAGCGCGAAACGAGATATATGGTACAGGGCATTACGCCCATGGCGTGCCAGCTCCACTTGCAAGCGGCTGAGGATGGGTTTGAGCAAGGCCAGCGAGGGCGCGGTACCTTCAAGCGCCGCACGGTACAGTTGCGTGAGCGTTTCTGGTTGCAAATCTTTCTGATCGCGCACCGTGGTCATCGCCAGGCTGTACAGCGCCAGAGGCTGTAGCGCTTCTTTCGCTGTCGCGCTGCGCTGTGATCTGGACGGCGACGTAGCCGGCGGGCCGTAGGGGGCCATCCGTAAATCGTCAAACCAGCGGCTCAGGTGTGCCCGCGCTGCGGCGACGGTCGTCTGCATCCAGTGTCGCACGACGAGGCGCCCGGCATTCCCCGCCAGGGTCACGCTGTAGAACTGGTCATGTTGATGCAGCGCGCGTGGCGTTCCGCCCCACGGCGCCGTTAAAAACTCCCGAACGTGTTCGGGATGCGGACGGTCCAGCAAATCGGCAATCCAGTCTGTGCTCTCTTCCGCATCGCGAGCCCAGAAACACACCGCCGTCGGACCAATACGCAGCGTGTGCTGTTTCTGGCCCAAGAGCCAGTTCAGGGCCACACAATAGGCGGTCGTAGCTTCAATGGACGCCGGGGCATTATAACTCTGGTCACAGCCGTACGAGGTGAAGGCCGGCTTATCAAAGGATACCAGGGCGGCGCCGGTGGGCTGTGCTCTGGGAACGCCTTTGATTTTGGGGACATGCGTGGCAGCAATGGGCACATTTTCGGCACCCGTGATCAGGCACAGACCACGTGTGGCAGCCGTGTTTTTTTCACGCATCTCGCGTTGATAGACACTACGCCAGTACGGACGCAGGAGTTGTTCGTCAGACAGCAGGAGCGTCCCCTCGACGTCAAATGTCCAGTTGTCCGGACCGAGCTTCACCTCTTGTCCGGCGGCAGTGGTGAGCCACCATGCCGCTTTGTGGTCAGCGGGGCCTGTGGCGCTGGTGCCCCAGCGCAGAAAGGACGGGGCCTGGCCAACAGCGGCATGGAATTGCAGCATGGCCTGGAAAGCCGGATGCGCGGTGACCTCGTCAGCGTCCTGCATTTGTTGCCAGAAATCTGTGTACTTGGCCACATTATTGGCGTCGCGCTCCTGCCGCTTGCGGGCATTGTTGGTGTCTTTTTCAGGGTCGGGGTCCAGGGCGAAAAGCGCGGTGATCCCATCCGCCAGGAATTCCGCTACCCCTCCGGCGTTTTTGTTGCGGCTGGTCTGCGGGGCGTCAAATGTTTTCCCTCTCGTGCCGTCGCCCAGGGTTTCCATGGGGCCTGAGCCCACGAGATGCCCCATCGCATCTAATGGAATAACCCAGCGAATGGTTTTCGGGACAAATGCCAGGTCATCGAGCAGATGACGGGTCGTGGCCAGGTCGTAGAGATGACGTAGTAACATCCATGCACCTCCTGTTTACGGATGAGATTGGGCCTGTTGGACAAAGCGCACGCGCTCAGGATGGCAGTCCATGGCTGATGCCTGGACATGTGCGTGAAAAAACGTCGCTGCTGGCGCAACCAGTCGGCCCTCGTAGCGCGGCGGGGCCGGTGCAGCAGCGCGTCTGGAGCGGCCTCCTTGGCGCGGCGGTGGCAAGGCATCCAGCTCCGCTGATGTGAACCAGCGGAACCCGGCGGCACGTTCGTGCACGTCGAACACGTCATACAACATGAGACCCAGGTCTTCTGTGTAGTCCTCCCAGGCGTCGCCCAGTGCCGCCGCACGGTGTGCGAGCATCGCCTGCGGGTTCTCTACCCACTCGAAATCGGCGGCACATTCCCGTACCCCGAGCGCCGGGCGGTGATAGCACTTGCCACTCTGGGCGCGTCGGGCGATCTCGTCGAGATATTTTTGCAGCAGGTTGTGGCGCGTGCCGATGTCGGTCAGGCGCACTTCGGCGGTAATCAGGTATTCGACATCCTCCAGCGCCAGCATATTACGTTGCGTGCCGTCATCGGCACCGCCCCCGGCGCGGATCGGCGTGACTTTCTCTGGTGCTTGCATCCACGTTTTGGCGCTATTCAGGCTGATGACGTTCGTCACTTCGTTACGGCGGAACGACAACCAGCGCCCGCGTTTGATGATGTGGATGGTGTCAATCAGGTAATACATCTGCGGTTCCCAGAAGATCGCTTCGAGAATGCCGCGTGCGGCAGAAGGGGTCATCACCGGATAACTGACACGCTCCACTTTCATCTCAGGGCGCGTAAAGCAGGCAAAATCGCCCCACACACGCAGCGTCACACGGTTACCATTCATTGGAGAAAATCCTCCATGGGTCGTTGATTGATGAGCAGACCCAGGTCAGCATGATAGAAACCTTTGGACAGCACATAGAGTTCGAGATTGGCAAGGAGCGGATGCAGCTGACCCAGAGCCCGCAGTTGCATGAAATCGCGTTGGCGCACATTCACCATAAAACGTTGCAGTCGTTGGAGATCCGCCTTGGTAAAACGCGCCCGCCCCGATGCCTGCGGTCGTGCACGGAGAGCGGCGATATGCTTTTTCCCCTGCCCATAGGGCACGATCACGAGCTGTGTGTCGTCGGTAATCACCCGCGCTTTCCGCGCCACTTCGCGGAAACGGAGATTGGCACGGTCTGTTTGAATGGCCTCTTCGCCGGCTTTGGCGTAATCCGTCGGCACGTACTGGTACAGTTGACTGAAGTAGCGCGCCAAGAGCGTCGGATCGGTCACCAACGTTTCCACGTCGATGCCGGCCAGCAAGGTCTCCGTGATCCCGGTCGCTACCTTGTAGAGACCAGGTGGTAGCGTGGCTTCGACCGGGCGGAAGATACGCACCTCCCCCAGGGCCGGAGCGCCATGGGCATCCTGTAAACGTCCTTCGCGATTGCAGCGTCCAGCCGCCTGCACGATGGCATCGAGCGGACCCACGGCGCGCCAGACCAGCGGGAAATCCACGTCTACCCCGGCTTCAATCAATGGCGTGGAGATCACCCGGCAGGGCTGGCCGGTGCGCAGGCGGTGGCGGATCGTCCCGACGGCCGGATCGCGCTCCTCCCCCAGGAGATCAAAGCGATGCTGGGCACACATGGCCGATGACAGATGAAACACCGTGTCACGTTCCTCCAGGGTAAGGGTCGTGCGTAATGCTTCCCACAATGCGAAGGCGTGCTGGCGTACGTTCACCACACAGAGCGCTTGCGGACACGCCGCCATCTCTGCGGCCAGCGTCGGCCAGTCCCGTGTTTCCCCAGGTGCCGGAAGTCTGAAGGTCACTCGACGCAGGGCACTAAAAGTCTGATTGGTATCGTGGGCGATTTCGATAACCTTCTGGGCACGAAATCCTTCAGGCAGTGTGGTGGCCTGGTAGCGAAAGGCTGGTTGCGTCGCGGTCGCAAAGACCGTACTGACCCCGTAATGCGTCTGGAGTGTGCGTAACATGTTCAAGAGAGGATGCAGCAGGTGGGTGGGCAGGGTTTGTACTTCATCGAAGATGACGACGGCTCGCGCGATGTTGTGCAGCTTCCGGCAGCGTGCGGGGCGGTTGGCAAACAGGGATTCAATAAACTGCACCGAGGTGGTGACGATAATCGGCGCATCCCAATTGTCTGCTGCGTATTCGAGTGGGGAACGGGTACGCTCTTCCTGGTCTTCGGGCACAGCAACAGCGGAGTGGTGTTCGATCACAATGCCGGTATTGTCGAGATCAAATATGCGTCGATACTGCGCGGCATTTTGCTCGATGATGGACAGGTACGGGATGACGACGATAATGCGTCGCAAGCCGTACCGCTCGGCGTGTCGCAACGCGAAGGCCATGCTGGCCAGCGTTTTGCCGCCACCTGTTGGCACGGTTAAGGAAAAAAAGCCGGGTGGCTGTTCCGCAGCTTCCAGGCATTGCTGAAAAATGCGGTGGCGCACCACGTTGAGGGCACCGGCGGATGATTTGGTCGCTTTCTCGGCGAGGAGCTGCTGCAACAGGATGTCTGGCTGGAAGACGCAGGATGGCCGCAGGGAACCTGTAAAGTGCGCCTCAGTATCCAGGAAGTCCGCATCCACCAGCGCCGAAAATAGCATGCGCACGTAGAACTCCAGGTAGAGGGCCTGGGAACGGTCAAACGGCGGCTCCGTAAACCCGGCATCCAGGGGGCCAACCTCAGCGGTAAAGCGTTCGAGCAAGAGCGGGAGTCGCGCGGTCGCCTGGTATTTCTCATCTCGGACCAGGGTTTGTAACTGGCTGAGGTCATGCAAGCCGGCGTGATGGCCTGCGATAGCAAACGCCAGGCCCAACCAGCGCCGCTGGAATGCCAGGGCGGCGCCATACACCGCGTGATGCGTATCCACACTGCCAGGGCGCTCAGCACGCAAGTACTCCTGAAACTCTTCGCGATATTTCCCCAGGTCGTGCAACAGGCCCGCCCGGTACGCCACGGTGGCCAACTGGGGGTTGGCGGCGGCCGCAAAGCCACGGGCCAGGGCACCAACACCCCGCAAATGCTCGTGCAACAGGTGGGGCTGGCCAGCAGTGTTCTCGGGATGAGCAAGAAAAGGCATGAGGTTCTCCTCTGGTCATAATGGTGGTAAGGGGCACGCTGCTTGGCGCATGCTCTCCGCAGAGAGCAATGCGGTATCTCAGTATACCCTGGTACATGACTGAGGGCTAAGCTGAGCTATATTAAGTGGAATAGATAAATCAGGTGCCACAAGTTGCGAGGACTGGTACGTGCCTGGCTTGCGCTGCCTGGCTGCTCCCTGGTATGGTGCCGCCTGGACACTGCACCTGAGAGTCGCCCATCCCTTGTTCTCTTGTCGTGAAGGAGCACACTATGAAGATAACCCAGGTCGAAGTTGATGTCCTGTGCGTGCCGGTGGCACAGCCATATAGTGCTGCCGGGCGGCAGGTGACCGGCAATTGGCACGTGCTGGCACGTGTCACCACCGCCGATGGCGTGCAGGGCCATGGCTACATTGTCTCGCCCCGGCAGGCTCTGGTGGCTGCCGTCGGGCAGGCGACGCGGGAACTCAGCAGCCAGCTGATCGGCATGCACGTCCTGGAAGTCGAAGCGGCCTGGGAGCGTCTGGCCAAAGCTGGTGATTGGATTGGTCCTGGCGGCTTGCTGCACTACGCCATTGCCCCGCTCGACATTGCCCTGTGGGACGCCGCCGGCAAAACGCTCGGGCAGCCGCTGTATCGCCTGCTGGGCGGCTACCGTGACCGCGTGCCGGCCTATGCCAGCGATGGCCTGTGGTACAACCTATCGCTGGAGGCCCTGGCGGCATCGGCCGGGAAGCACGTGGCCAATGGCTACACGGCGATCAAGATGCGCCTGGGCCATGAGGCGCACCCGGAGGACGAGGCGCGGCGCGTGCATGCCGTACGCGAGGCGGTGGGGCCGGAGATTCGCGTACTGGTAGACGCCACGGAAACCTGGCAGCTTGGCCAGGCCATGCAGACGGGGCGGGCCTTGCAAGAGGCGGGGATTGCCTGGCTCGAAGATCCGGTGCAGCATGAAGACGTCACAGGGCTGGCGACGATTGCCCAGGACTTGCTCATCCCGGTGGCCACGGGGGAGCACCTGTATCAGCTCAGCGATTTCCATCGGCTGTTCCAGGCGCGGGGCACGGACATCGCCATCATTGACCTGGGTCGCATTGGCGGTATCACCCCCTGGCGCCGAGTGGCGGCGTTAGCACAGGCGTATCACATCCCGGTCTGTGGTCATGTGATCCCGGAAATCCATGTGCACTTGCTGGCGGCGATTCCCAATAGCTATCTGGTGGAGAATGTGCCGCGCTCGGAAGCCATTCTGCAGGGCATGCCGGCACTGGAGGCCGGCTGTCTGGTGGCGCCGTCCGGGCCGGGTCTGGGCATTGCGTTGGATGCGGACGCCGTCCAGCGCTACCGGGTCAGCTGAAGGCGGCGGCGGCACGAGGAAACGGGGCATGCAGCGACGTCCTGGGCGGCGATGTGGCGAGCTTGGCGTGTATGGACTGCGCACGCTGCTGTACACCTGGTTCGCAGACAAGCAGCGGCTGCAGGAGACCACAGGACCATCGAGCCCTGGTCGCGGCGTGGAGGGAGGAGGCCCGCGTCGTAGTCGCACACACCACAGGCCTGTGCCCGCCAGCCCTCTTGTGCCGGGCAGAGCGAATGGCTAGAATCACGCGCGGCATGCCGTCGCTGGCACACGACTGCCCACAATGGACAGCCGCCACCCGGGCAGGGCTCGTCACGTCCCATGTGGGGACGGGGCAGAGGACAGGCTTTACTGCAAGGAGACACGTAATGCAGATCGTCGATTCCCAAATCCACCTCTGGGAAAACGCCCGCATGGCGCAGCACCACCGGCAGATCCCCACCTACGCGCTCGCTGACGCCTTGCAGGAAATGGCGGAGGCGGGTGTTGATGCGGCCGTCATTCATCCGCCCAGCACGCTGGGGGAGGCGGTGAATGTGCAGGCGGTCGATGCCGTGCGCCAACACCCCAATACGTTCTGCATTCTGGGACATTTCGATCTTCAGAGCCCAGATGGCCCCACTATTGTGAAAAACTGGCGGCAACGGCCTGGCATGGTGGGCTTTCGTTTCACCTTCAATCAGCCACACCAGGAGAGTTGGTGGACCGACGGCACGGTCAACTGGTTCTGGGCCGCATGTGAGGAGGCTGGCTTGCCCATTGGTCTGCTGGCGGGCGGCCATATGGCCGAACTCGGGGCTATTGCCGCGCGTCATCCCGGGTTGAAATTGCATATTGACCACTGTGGTCGCGGTGGTGCCGGCGGGTTTGGGACGGATGACGCCGCCTTTGCCAATCTCGGCGACATGCTGGCGTTGGCTCAATACCCTAATGTCGCGGTGAAGCTCTCGGGCGCGCCCAGTTATTCAAGCCAGCCCTACCCCTATCGCAACATTCACCACTATCTCCAGCAGATTGTTGATGCTTTCGGCCCGAAGCGCTGCTTCTGGGGCACGGATATCACCCGCATGCCGTGTTCGTACCGGCAATGTGTCACCATGTTCACCGAAGAGCTGCCGTGGCTACAGGGACGTGACCAAGAGTTGGTGATGGGCGAGGCAATCTGTAACTGGCTCGGCTGGCAACGCTCCCACTAGATGTCCATGTCGTCAGTCCTACGCCAGTGCCCTCCTGGGACCGCCGGGCTCCAGCCCGGCTCCGGAAGCCACGCTGGAGCGTGGCGGTCCCAGGAAAAACCCTGGAGAACTGGCAGTGTATTTATGAAACAGACATTTAGGTCAGGTGAGTCGTCACAGCGTCGGGACGACCGGCTGGCCGTCCCAATCGGCAGAGACTCTTAGGCGCGCATCCAGCCCTTGCCTTGCCAGAAGCCTCGTAAATAGGCCACCTGCCCTGCGTGTTGCAGATTATCCGACAAAATACTCACGAGCCGTACGCCCACTGTCGGGAGTGGCTGGTACTGCGGCTCGTCGAGCTCGCGGTCAAACTCCGCTGGTGTGAGGGCCTCGACAAAGGCTTTCGAGCGCGCCGACACGCTCTCGTGGTACGCCAACAGCGTCTGCAGTGAGGGCGTGCGAAAGGCGGCGACCTGTTCTGGCGTGTGCCCCTGGCCTTCGTTGTCTGGGTCGGCCTCCATGCCAAACTGCGCGTGCCAGCCCGCACTGATCCAGGCTTGGGGTTGACCGAAAAGGCCGGAAATGCCGTTATCTTGTACACGGGTTAAGTGCCACACCAACCAGGCGATGGAATTGCTATCCGGGCGTGGTTGGCGCATCGCCTCTTCGAGACTCAGGTCCGTGAGGGCACGCCGCAGGATGGCGTGAATCCGTTCGAGCCCGTCCAGCACAATATGTCTGGCTTCCATGGTGGGTTCCTTCGTTACGACGACGTGGTGAAAAAACGCCAACCGGGGAGATCCACCTGCCACACTCCATCTTCGAGGAGCATCGGCAGGATCACCCCAGCCATGACGCGGCGGTGGGTAATCCAGCTGGCATCATTGGTGACGCCGAACGGCAAAAACGCAAAGGCGTGCAGATCATCGACATAGCGTGTCGGGGTGATCCCGACATCGGCCAGATCATCGAGGGCCCAGTGATGCAGGACAATAGCGCGGAAATCTGCCAGGAGGGCCTCCCGCATGGGATGCGCTGTGTCATAGGCGGCGCGGTAGGCGACTTGCATGTCGATGTGCGCACGCGTCGCCCACACGCCGTAGCGCATCCCACGTGTCTCTTTGGAGAGCATGGCCCAGGCGCTCTCCATGTCATTGCTATGAATCGCTGCCGTGAAGAGCCCAGCGCGCTGTCCCACCTCGTCGGGATAGGGGCTACGTTGTTCGCCAGGAATGCGCATGTCCTCTCCCATCATGTCCGCCCGAATGTGTGGGCCACTCCGCCATGCAGTCGCTCCATAGTGCCCTCACGGCTTCGTGGACACCGTATCCGCCGAGGTGCTACCCGGCTTGAGTTTGGTGATCGCCTCGGTGAGGGTTTTGTAGGTGATAGTGGTCAGCACAAAGACCTCGCCCTCGTGCCCTCGGCTGGCATAATAGCCATGGTTGTCCTGGTCGACGGCGTGCCCCAGGAGCACACGCGCGGTACGGCCATCACGCCAGGTAAACGCCACGTGCGCCGTCGACTGGTCCAGGCCCGTCGCGGTGGGCGGACTGGCCGGAAGATCATCGGCATCAAGCTGGCCGGCAGCGGCGAAGAGGGAGGTCACGGCGGCGGTATCCACCGTGACCTCGGGATCATCCACCACCTGCCAGATCGGCGCCGCAGGCGTGCCAGACGCTGAGGCATCCATCGCCTGGCGTATGAGGGCCCAGGAGGTGCCCTCGGCGTGCAGTGCGACCTCGGTCACTTCCTCCTCCGTCACCTGGAGCAGGCGTAACGTGAACAGCGTCCCAAGCGTTGGAAAGAGTCGCTGGCTGAGCCATTGCGGCAGCACGTACACCGGGCCAGCCTCGCCCAGACGGGCATAGCGACTGCCCTGTTTGTCCGGCACCTCATTGCCGAGGCGCAGCGTCACCTGGCGAGACTCCTCGCCGCTGGCTTGGAGCGTCAGTATGGCCTGGTATGGCGGCGTGTCCAGGCCATACGCCACCAGTTGCGCCGGGTCGGCGACATCGTCGGCCTGGATCGTGCGCAGACTCGTCACCAGGCTTTCCACCGCCTCAGGCTTGACGCTATAGGGCAGTTCAGGCGCGACCAGCGTCCAGGACGGGGCGGTGGCGGCAGGATCGGTGCTGAAGCGTAGACGGCGTGCAGGAGCGAGCAGCTCGACGGCCCTGATCTGCTCTTTTGGTATGTCCTGCAGGTGTAGGTTGAGCCAGGGCTTGGCGGTCAGCGTCTGGTCCGTAGCCGTGCCACTGAGGCCGGCTGTGCTTTGTAAATGCAGGTCGACGCTATAGACTTTACCCTCACCGTTGCGGCGCATAAAGCCCTTGCCCGCACTGCCCTTCCCCGCCAGTAAATGCACGGCGGGCTTGTCGGGGTTGTCGGTATACACCTTGAGATGCAGGGCCTGCTCGTCGGTCAGTTGGAAATCTCCCAGCAAGGCGGTGGAATCGGCACGCAGCTCGCCTTGTAAGGTACTGAGCTGCGTCAGCAACGGTTGCAGTTTCGTACTGTTGCTGGGTGTGTCAAAGCGGCTGGCAACCACCCAGGTCTGGTCGCGTTTGCGCAGTTGCACACTCTCCTGCGGTTTCGCACCCAGATACAGGTCGAGACCACTAATGCTGTCGGCTGGCATGGTCTTCGGCACGAGACTGTCGAGACCCACTTCGTCCGCCAGTTGGATCGGTGCTGGGGTGCGCTTGAGCAGGAATGCCAGAGCACCTAACACGAACAAAATGAGGAGCAGAGGGAGAAGGCGTTTTGGGCTCATGGTGCGTGTAATGACTCCCTGTGTCAGGCGCTAGGCGCCGCGGTGTAGACTGCACGGGCGCGCCGTCGGAGCAAGGCGCCACCAATACCAATGCCGGCGATGAGGAGATTCATCAGGCCGAGATTGACAAACTTCCAGAACTGCCGCGTCTCTGGACTGGGTTTGCTGATGGTGCGATTGGTCTGCTTCTTGCCGCGCACGTTAATAATGTCGTCCCCCAAGGTCAACGCATCGACGCTGTTCAGGAAAAAGTCGAGATTGCCCCCGGATAAAAAATTGCGCTGCAGCATCTGGGCGTTGCCCACCACGAGCAGTTTGCCAGGCGCCGGGGTCAGCGCTTTGGCCGGAGCATCCTCCTGCGGCGGTGGCGTAGGCGGCATGCCCGGCTGTTGAGCCGGAGGCGGCCAGGCGGGACGCTCTTTCCCGGTATAGACGTCGGGGAACTGGCCACGCACCAGGATGGCCAGGGGGCGTTGCTGCCCCTGCGCCGGGGGTTGCAGCACCTGCGAGGTGAACTGCGTCTCGGGCGGGATGGTCCAGGAGCGCGGCGTGGTAGAAAACAGCACGCTGGCGTCCAGGTTGTGCCTGGTGAATACCTCATTTTGCAGTTTCAGCGCATTGCCCCACAGATAAAACAGCGGCGACAGGTTGCTGGTAATCGACACCTTGCGGTTCATGGTCTCCTGCGAAATCATGATATGCAGCGGCAGGTTGAGCGTCACGCCTCCCCCCGTGAGTGCGGCCATGAGATTGTCGGCCTCGCGTACGGTCAGCGACTGATGATTCACATCCATCAGCACCGCCGGATCCAGTTCAATGCCATACTGGCTCAACCAGGGATTGGCCTCGGGCTTCTGGTCATCTTTGGTGATCGACACCGCCTGTCGCACCACGCTGTAATTCCAGCGATATTGCTGCAAGGCCATGAACACCGACTTGCCCTCATGCAAGGCGCGGTTGAGTTCCCAGCGCTGCCGGTCAGAGAGCGTCTGTGGATTAATTACCAGCACCGTGGAGGTATTGTCAGGCAGGGCGGAGCCCTGCGTCAATTCCACCCGCCGCAGGTCGTACTTCTCGTGGCGTAGCAGGCGCTCTAAGGTTTCATACGGATCTTCCGTCTGCGGCAAGGGCCGCCCCATCTGCTGATAAAGCTGTCGCATGTAGGGCGGAATGTTGAGCGGATCGCGTGGCGCCACTAACGCCACCACCGGCGGGGCCTCACGGCTGAGTTTATACAGCGTATTGATCAGGCGATATTCCAGCGTATCCAGATCATCCGGCAGCATACGCGGCACGATTTCCTCATCCTTGTCCTTGTAGGCAATCCCCAGCGCCGCGTACACCAGCTTATTGACCACTTCATCTTCCCGCAGCGCCTGCACGGAAAATGGCCGCACGCCCTTGTCGAGCAAACGCTTTTCCAGGCCCTCGGGCTCGCCCTTGCCCTTGCCCTCTTGCTCCGACGGCTCGAGCACGGAGGCCGTTTCCATATGGATGGCCTTGGGCACCAGTTGGCCTTTGCTGGCCAGGCGCATCTCTTCTAGCTTGTCAAGGATATCCTGTTCCAGGCGCTGCATTTCGGTGGGCATTTTGTCCTTGGGCGTGATGTAGAGATTGACGCGCACGGGCGCCTTGAGACCCTTCAAAATTTTGACCGAGGCCTCGGAGAGTGTATAGATTTTATCCTGGGTGATATCGAAACGTCCTAAACTCTGGCCGGCCAAGAGCCAGTTGGCCAGCAGGCCAATCCCCAAGCCCATGACCACGGCGACCAGAAAGGTGGTGCGGGCGGCTGGACGGCTGCGAATGTCGAGAAAGAGGCCGTTGAGAAACAAAAATACCGCCGTCCAGATGAGAAAGTACAGGACATCCCCCAGGACCAGCACGCCTTTGGTAAAGGTGGCGTAGTGCTCGGTCACCCCGACCACGCGGGCTAAAAACGTCCCCAGACCCGGCGAGGCGCTATCCAGATAGGCGGCGATAAACTCCATGCCCAGCAGGAACACGCCGAAACAGCCAAGCAGCGTCACCACAAAGGCCACAATCTGATCGCGGCACAGGGCCGAGATAAACAGGCCAAAGGCGAGAAAAAAGGCCCCAAGCAACAGCGAGCCGATATAGGCACCAATGATGGGGCCTGGATCGGGCGCACCGAGTACGACCAGCATGAGCGGGACGGTCAGCGTCCCGGCCAGGGCACTGAGAAAAAACGTCAGGCTGGCGGCAAATTTGCCAAGGACCAATTCATGCGGCTGCATCGGAAAGGTCAGGAGCATTTCCCAGGTATTTTGTTTGCGCTCTTCGGCCCACAGCCGCATCGTCACGGCGGGAAGAAAAATGCACATCAAAATGGGCACTGTGGCAAAGAACCCCCGCATATCCGCAGATAAAAAGGTAAAAAACGGCGTGATGAACAAGCCCACGCTCAGGCTCAGGAACACCATGAGGAAGATGTAGCCGATGGCCGACGTGTAATACGCGGCCAGCTCGCGTCGAAAAATCGTCCACAGGTTCTGCATTTACGCTTCAGCCTCCACCCGACCTTCTTGCGGTTCAGTCAACGCCAGAAACACTTCTTCCAGCGTCGGCGGTTGTGCCTGTAACTCGCCCACTTGCCAGCCCCGTGCCTGGGCAAGGGCGCCCAACGCTGGCACGAGATGGACCCCATGGTCCGTGTGCATGTCGCAGTGCACCATACCCTCTGGGGTCTCGTGCACCTGGAGTCGCCGCACGCCTGGCAGAGCCTTGACGGCGCTTTCGACCTCGGTGCGGGGGGCGGCTACGGCGAAACGCGCCCGGCCCTGGCGCTGCGTGCGTTGTTGTAAGTCCGCCAGGGTGCCATCGCCGACAATGCGCCCACCGTTGATAATCACCAGACGGTCGGCAACGGCTTCGACCTCTTGCAGAATATGGGTCGACAACAGCACGGTCTTGTCACGCGCCAGGATACGGATGAGTTGGCGCATCTCCTGAATCTGATGCGGGTCGAGCCCTGAGGTCGGCTCGTCCATAATCACCACCTGGGGATCGTGGATCAGCGCCTGCGCCAGGGCAACACGCTGCCGATAGCCTTTGGACAATTCGCGGATGAGCTTGCGGTACATGGGCCGCAGCCCGCAATGCTCGACCACCCAGGTGGCGCGTTGTCGTAAGCCCTCGCCGCGTAGGCCACGGGCGCGTCCCACGAAATCCAGATAGGCACGCACTTCCATCTCCGGGTAGAGCGGTAAGACTTCCGGGAGATAGCCGATGAGCTGGCGGACTTCGTAGGCCTCGTGGCGAATGTTTTTACCACCGACCGTGGCGTGGCCAAAGGTCGGGTAGAGATAGGTGGTCAGCAGCTTCATGGTGGTCGATTTGCCGGCGCCATTCGGGCCGAGCAAGCCGACGACTTCGCCGCGCTCGACCGTAAACGCCGCTTTGTGCAAGGCCACCACTGGGCCATAGTGCATACAAAGATCCGTAACCGTAATCACTGCCGGCAACTCCTCCGCCTAGGGCTGATTTCTCAGGTTGTGAAACATCACGAAAAATTGTACAAGATGCGAGAGGTTACCAGGGTGCCTATCGTCCCCTTGGTGGAGTACCCTACTTGGAGGGGAACGATCCTATGCTCGGTCATATTGGTGTCAATGTCCAGGATCTGGTGAAAGCGCGCACCTACTACGATCATATCATGCCGCTCCTGGGTTTTGAACCCCACCGTGTGGATGCTGATCAATTTGCCTATCGTCGTCAGGAGAACCAGCCGGGGACGTATATCTTCTTCTATCCGGCCCTCGAGGCCGCACCCTATTCGCGGCATCGCCCTGGGCTGCAGCACCTAGCTTTTACCCTCCCATCGCGGGCCGCGGTGCGGGCCGTGTACGAGACAATTCAGTCCCTCGGTTCAGAAGTGGTGCACGCCCCACGTTTATTCCCACAATATCGCCCTGCCTACTATGCCACGTTCTGGCTGGATCCCGAGGGGTTTATGCTGGAAGCGCTCTGCCTTCAGGCCGAAGATGAGCCTGAAGCGTCGTGAGATAGGCCGGGGAAGGAGAACGTCTGTATGAAGAGCACGACAGCTTTGCGGCAACTGTTACACCAACCCGGCATTATTGTCGCGCCGGGGGCCTATGATTGTCTGACGGCCAAACTGATTGAGCGCGAAGGGTTCCACGCCGTCTACATGACCGGCGCCGGCACCGCAGTGACACGCGTTGGCAAACCCGATCTCGGGCTCGCCAGCCTGACCGAAATGCTGGGCAATGTCAACGCCATCACCTCGACCATCAGCGTGCCGCTCATCGCCGACGCCGATACGGGCTACGGCGGTGCCTGGAATGTCTACCGCACCGTACAGGAATACGAAAAGGCGGGCGTGGCAGCCCTGCACATTGAAGACCAGGCGTTTCCCAAACGCTGTGGGCATCTGGATGGGAAGGAAGTCGTCCCGATCACCGAGATGGTGGTGAAGCTGCGGGCCGCTTGCGATGCCCGTACGGACGCCGATCTGGTGCTGATCGCTCGCACCGATGCCCTGGCGGTCACGGGCCTGGATGATACGCTGCGGCGCTGTGCCGCCTATGCCGAGGCCGGGGCTGATGTGCTGTTTGTCGAAGCCCTGCGCACGCCGGAAGACATCGACCGCGTACGGCGCGAGGTCGATCTCCCGTTGCTCTATAATTTTGTCGAACACGGTAAATCCCCGCTCATCCCGGTGGCCGAGCTTGAGGCTCTGGGGTTTAAGATGGTGATTTTTCCCGGCAGCCTGATGTTGTCGGTGTATACCTTGACGCAGCGCGTGCTGCGGGAAATCCAGCAGCACGGCACCACGGCCAGGCTGCTTGGGGACATGGGCAGTGTCGTGGAGCTGTTCAATCTCATGGGCATGCACGAGGTGCTGGGGCTGGAGGCCAAATGGACGGAACAACATCCCGTGCACGTCTAACCTGCTGGAGACCTCCCATGCTCATGCATGCGCTTGTGGTGTCGGTGCTGCTCCTCCTAAGCGCCATGCCCGTGGCGGCCCAGAAAGGGTTGGGCGGGTTGAGTACGGCGCAACTTGGTTCCGGCCTCAGAGAGGCTTTACGCGTGGGTACGGACAATGCCGTCAAACTCACCGGACAAACGGACGGCTTCTTTCGCAATCAAGCCATTAAGATTCCCATGCCCAAACAACTGCAATTTCTGGAAAGCGGTCTGCGGACGGTTGGCCTCGGCAGCCAGGTGGACGAGCTGGTCCTCAGTATGAACCGCGCCGCCGAACGCGCCGCGCCGCGCGCCGGAGGGATTTTCGTCGACGCCATTACGTCGATGACCTTTGACGATGTGCGCAAAATTGTGGGAGGCGGGGACACTGCGGCGACACAGTTTTTCCAGCGCAAAACGCGCACGAGTTTGACGAATGCCTTCCGGCCTTCGATCCAGGAGTCCATGAACGAAGTGGGTGTCACCCGCATGTATAACGACCTGGTGGGGCGCTACCAGTCGATCCCCTTTGCCAAAAGCCTGACGTTTGATCTGGAGGGTTATGTGGTGGGGAAGGCGCTCGATGGCTTGTTTCGTGTGGTCGGGGATGAAGAGCGCAAGATCCGCACCAATCCGGCAGCACGCGTGACGGATCTGCTGCAACAGGTGTTTAAGCGTTAGGTGTCCGGCCTCGGGAGGTTGGGTTGATTGGGATGGTCACCGCTGGTAGTGCATGGAGCGCCCTATACGGCAGCAGATTGCCGTGGTGCTTCAACGTCTCCCGGTTATTCCAGCGGTCAAACGCCCGGACTGCCTGCGAGACTTGGCCCGGGACACGGGCCAGCTGGGCCGTGAACGCCTCGTCGCTGAGCCCCAGCCGACACTGCGGCCATCATATGTGTCGTAACGCGCCATATTCCCAAAGAGGGGCAGCGACTGCGGCTCCCAGAAGGCGACGGGAGGCGTGATCCTGCACCCGAGACCGAGGAAGCGGCATGGCAGGTCTGCGGTCGGATCGTCGCCGCCCAGGGCCTCGGCCATGACGCGCGCGGTCTGGCCACGCGCACTGGAGAGCCGGAGGTGACAGCGGCGCCTCACCAGGGCCTTGGGCGACCGCAGGCCCTCCTGCAAGGTCTGCGGTGCGTCTCGGTCCATGCCTGGAGAAAGAGGTTGCCGCATGCCCGAGACTCTCCCACATTTCCGCATACCTTGCGTGCGATTGCACGAGGCAATGCCAAGGCTCCAGTGTACACGCCCGTACCGCCCATCGCCGGGCCACGTCGCGTCTGGAAGGCAGACGAAGCGATATGTCGCTCGTCCCATCTCGTCGGTTAGGGCTCTGGCAACACTTGATGCCAATGGTCGTGGAGGATTGACAGGGTGGCTGGGGAGGCAGGAGGTCGTGCACCAAGGCCCTGAAGAGCCACCCTCCTGCCAAAGTCTCGGGTAAGAGGGTAGACCCTGGTGCTGTGGCAGGAGCCACGGCCACACGCGTAGGCGCTCGGCCATGCGCTCCTGCGCCGTGCGTGAGGACTACTGCTTGTCCCACACTTGGGCGTGGTCCACGTCCTGCCCCTGGGCGTTCTTGCCTTTAATCGTGGTGTTCATCGTCTTCCCGTCCGCAGAGATGGTCTGGACGAAGGTGAGCATCAAGGTGTCGCCTTTTTTATAGAGGCGTTCCGTGACGCGGGCGTCGACCTTCTTCAGGACCACTTTGTCGGCATTTTGCGAGCCCATCAGCGGATAGTCCTTGCCGTCAAACTTCGCCGTGTACTCCGTCTTCGTCGCCGTGCCGGTGCCACTGACGCCCTCGGTGGTGACCTTCTCCCCGTCGGGGGCCCCCTCAACTTTCATCGTCTGCTGTTGGGGGGGCGGGGGGGGATTGTATTTGGACTTTTCCACGTTGAGCTTCCACATGCCAAGACGTGGATCACTCGCTTGGGCGGACACGTTGCTGAGGCCAGCGCTCAGCACCATGCCGAGCGTCAGCGCGATTCCGAAAACCACGACCCGTTTGCTTGCCAACATCCTACGCTCCTTACTGTCTGTGGATAAAACCGTCTTGCCACCATCGGCGGCTGTGCTCCGGGTGGCCTCAAAGCGCCACTCGCCCGCGTGGGATGTCACGAGCCAGCCTGAAGCCCAGCGGTCCCCTGGGACCAGGATGGGCATCACAGCTCGGCTGTGGCATGAGACGAGGACGAGTATCATAGCAAAGTTGAGGCGCTGTAGGTAGGAAATTCCCAGGGTCTCCAGCCATGCTCATGGTGGCCCTCGCGATGGCTGTTGCGTCAGCAGAGACCTCGCGGGCATGGTCCGCTCCTCCAGGACAGCGGGAGTCTCTAGCCTCCCTGTCGGAGCGGGCCATGCCCGCGCAGGGGTGCGCAGCGCGTGGACGTGTGCAACATGAGCATTGCTGCAGGGTCTCAGGCAGGTGTGTACGCCCATCGGGAGGGTTGTCAAGGGCCGCGCTTGAGGCGGCAGGGTCATGCAGTGTGCCAGCCTCGGGACGCCAGGCGCATCTTAATCATTAAAGTACTATAGACCGGCCTGCTCCGCTGGTGGCCTGGGACACACCTGTCGCCTGGTGGGGCCGCGGCAGGGAGCCGAAACAGGGCTGTGCCGCGGCTCCTCGCGCCGCGCCTGGGCAGGGCGTGCCCGGTTACCGCAGTGGCGCAAGTTCGTGGGGCGCAGGCAGGCGGTTATTCACCTGGGGCAGCTTGCGTTTGGCCAGGCGTTGCTGCTGTAACAGCTCCTGCAGTTGCTGGGCCAGCCGCGGCGGGAGTGGCGCCGGGTTGAGCGGGGACAGCAGGTTGCGCTGCTCATACGGGTCGTCATCGAGGTTGTAGCATTCCCATTCATCAGGCACTGGTCGTTCTGTCGCCTGCGCAGTGTACGGCGCATCCGTATTCCCCACACCAACGCCCCCCGGCCCGCCGCCCACGCCGGCGCTAAAGCGCGGGTTGTCAAAGTAACGGCTGTATTTCCAGAGCTTGGGCACTCCCGTAGCATCCGGCAGGCGCACCAGCACGGTTTCCACACTATTCGGTTGGATCACGGCCCGATACCGCTGTTGCAGGGCGTTGACTTGTTGCAGCCCCAGACTGACTTGATCATCGGTCATAAAATAGATGGCCTCGTCAGGCATCACCGGGGCGCGGGTATCTGCGGCGGCCGCTAGGACCAGCGCCGAGAGGTCGCGGCCCACCAGCGTTTGCGCTTCGGTGTGCGTGACTGCCAGACGCGCCCGTGCCTGCTCCTGATTGATGTCCGCCAGCCCCAACACCGTCGGTAACACATCCAGATGACTGGTCAACACGTCGGTCGTCTTGGGGGTCTTCAATAAGGTTGGATTGGAGATGATTAGCGACACATGGATACATTCTTCGTAGGCGTTATGCCATTTTTGCTGCATGCCGCCGTGGGCGCCAAGCACGTCGCCGTGGTCGGAGGTCAGCACAACAATCGTGTCCGCGAAGAACCGGCTAGCTTTTAAGGCCCGATACACCGTGCCGAAATGCGCGTCAGCCTGTGCCATGAGCCAGTAATAAAACTGCCAATAGACTTCGTTCGTCGGCTGCGGCATGTACATGCGTGGATATTGCAGCACATAGTCCTGCTGGACGCGCGGTTTACTTTGTAAAGCCTCCTGGAAGGTCGGTGGCGGTTCCATGTGTGGTAACAACTCTGGGTAGTTGGTCAAGAGGTCGTAAAACTCGGGAAACCAACCCGCCGCCCGCAACAACGGGCCAGCGAACACGATGTCGTGCGGATTGACCAAGGAGGTCACCAGAAACCACGGGCGGTCATCTTCGCCCGTGGCGGCGCGTTCGTCCAAACATTCGATCACGCGCGCCGCTTGCTGGGCAAAGCCGGGGTCGCGCATCACCCCCGCGTTGTTTTGCAAGGCCCCGTGCGGTTCCGGGCCAATCCAGCCGTGAAAGCCGTAGCCGTCGAGCCGATCGGCGGTTTCGTAGAGGGCGGCCTTGTCTGGAAAGGGTTGGCCGTTGGCATCCGTCGTGAGCAGGCCATTATTGGACCCCGGCACCATGATGTCAGCATCCGAGATATGCCATTTGCCCTTGTAGTGGGTCTGATAGCCGCCGGCACGCAGGTAATCGCCAAAGGTCGGGACGGTGCCAGGGTCGAGCCAGAACATGGCCGGGTCGAAACTCGACTTGGCCATGCCTGGGGTTTGGGTGACGCCGTGTAGGCTGGGATAGTGCCCGGTAAACAGCGTGGCGCGTGCTGGGGCGCAGGCCGTGCTGCCGGTGTAATGGCGGCGTAGTTCCAGACCATGGCTGGCGATCTCCAGCCGCGTGGTACTGTGTGCCAGCCGCCACGCGCGTGCCTCGGCGTTTTCATACGGCGGTGGAAAGCGTTCCTCGTCGTTCAGCAGCAGCAGGATATTGGGGCGTTTGCCGTTGAGTAACATATGACCCTCCCTGGCGATGGTCTCGGGGTGTCTCAGCAGGCCATTTTAAGGCCCGTGCATGGCGTCGGGGTGTCCGGTGTCGCCCCGACCGGGTGAGGCGTTTACAGCGCGGTGGGTGTGCCCCTCCGACGCTGACGCAGGCGCACGCATCCCACGATGGCGAGCCCCGCGCCACACAGCGCCAGCGTAGCGGGTTCAGGGACGGCGGCGCCAGAGGGCGTGAGGTCCTCAAACGCGGCCATGGGCGCCCCATTCGACGCAAAAAAGAGCGGGTCGCCGCCGGTGATCACCGACGTCGAGCCGTAGCTATAGGAGGTGACCCCAGCCGTCAACGCGTGGGCGGCGATGCGACCCCCAGTCGCGACTTGATTGCCAGGATCGAGGCTGCTATTCACCAGCGCTAAGCCGCTGCCTAGGGCACTCAGCAGGTCATTGAGTGCCGCGTTGGACGCGAGCAACGTGGGATGCGTGCCCGTCTCGCCCATCAAGAACAGTGAACCGCCCCCAGCGAGCAGTGCTTCAATGGCCGCGATCTCAGCCGTAGCGAAAGTATGATCCGGCAGAGGCACCACGAGCAAGTCGACGTTCTGCAGGGCGGCAGACGAGAGCGTGCCACTCAACACGGTGGCGGTGACACCGGGCAGACTGTCGTACAAGGCGTCGACCTCATTTTCTGTCCCCGGGTTGATGGTTGTCCGTAGCACGGCGACCTGGTCGCCACTGCCCAGGATGTTGGTAAAAAACCTCTGGTTGCCGGGAGAGGCCGCATTGGGCAGGGCATTCGTCAGGTAAAAGACCGGCGTGCTATCGCCGGAAACGATCAGGGAACCCGCCTGCGCGGTCCCCACGCTGACCAGCACAGCCAGGGCGCATCCGAGTTTCCCGATGTTCCACCACCGACCGGCGCTGACGCGGTCCAGCATACATCTGCTCTGTTGTCTCATCGCAGGTTCCTCCTCACGTGCCGCCCAGCGGACTGGCACAGGATTGATGTCATCCATAGCGTATTGGCAAGAGGATACGCGCCGCGTCAGCGTCAAGTCATAAGGCAGTTCCAAGTTTTCTCCAAGGGCGCCGCAGACCCCGAGTGGGGGTTGGCACGGGCAGTCTCGGCAGGCCATCGCCAGCGTGTGCCCGCTGAGCGTCCAGGCTGCCGCCATGCTATAGTCTTCTCCCAGACAGCAGAGCGCCAGACCATTCCAAGGCAATTCCAAGGCGCCAGTGTATACGCCCGTGCCGCCTAGCGCCGGGTCATATCACGTCTGAGAGGAAGACGAAGCGCTATGTCGAGCGTCCCATTTCGTCGGTTAGGGCCCTGGCGGGTCGATCCGAGCAATCATTGCGTGTGGCGCGGCACAACCGCCATCCAGCTCACCCCAAAAGCCTTTGCGCTCCTGTGGTACTTCGTGCAACATCCGGGGCGTGTCCTCAGTAAAGACGAGCTGTTGCAGGCCGTCTGGCCCGGCATCAGCGTCAGTGAAGGCGCGCTAACCGTGTGCATCAGCGAGCTGCGTAAGGCCCTTGGTGAGACGGCCCGTGCCCCGCAATACCTCGAAACCGTGCACCGCCTGGGGTATCGCTGTCTCGGCTCGGTGACGGCGGAGGACACGCCCGAGACCACGACGCCCCGCCCGGCAGCCACGGCAGCGCTGGTCGGACGCCAGGCCGCCCTGGCGCACCTGCACGCCTGCCTGGTCCAGGCCTGCGCTGGTACGCGCCAGGTGGTGTTCGTCAGCGGCGAGCCAGGCATTGGCAAAACCACGCTGGTCAATCACTTTGTGACGCATCTGGCCACGCCCAGCCGGTTCCGCATGACGCATGGCCAATGTATCGAGCACTATGGCATGGGCGAGCCGTATCTACCCATCCTGGATGCCCTCGGGCGGCTGTGCCGGGCTCCAGAAGGCCAGCAAGTGGTGGAAATCGTGCGGCAGTACGCGCCCACCTGGCTGCTGCAGCTGCCGGGGCTGCTCAGTGCTGCCGAAGCCGCCGCCCTGCAACCACGGGTGGTGGGCGCCACCCCGGCGCGCATGCTGCGGGAGTTCGGTGAGGCGCTCGACGTGCTGACGCGTGAGCGCCCCTGTGTGCTGGTGCTGGAGGATCTGCACTGGAGCGATGCCGCGACCCTCGATCTACTGGCCTGGGTGGCGCAGCGCCGCGAGCCGGCACAGTTGTTGCTCCTGGGCACGTATCGGCCGTTTGGGGCTAGCGTCCACACGCCGCCGTTGCCGACCCTGGTGCAGGCCCTCACGTTACGGGGTCAGGGCAGCGTCCTACCCCTCAGCATGCTCACCGAGCCGGAGGTGACCGACTACCTCAAGCAGCGCCTCGGAGACGCCCCAGGGTGTGCGACGCTGGCGCAGACGTTCTCCCAACAGACCAGCGGCAATCCACTGTTCATGGTCACGGTGCTTGAGACGCTGGTGCACCAGGGCGCCATCCGGCAGGTGGCCGGGCAATGGCAGGTGACGGCGACAGGGGTCAGCGCGGCGCAAGAGGTGCCCGAGAGCCTACGGCGCATGATTGCGCAGCAACTCCTGGGACTCGCCGCCGCCGATCAGGCCGTGCTCGCCGCCGCCAGCGTGGCGGGGATGACGTGCTCGGCGGCGGCAGTGGCCGCTAGCGTGGGGGTGGGGGTCGAACAGGTGGAAGCGCAGTGCGCCCGCCTGGTGCACCATGGCCAGTTCCTGCGTACCGAAGCGGTGGAGCCATGGCCCGATGGCACCGTAGCTGAGTGCTACAGCTTCCGGCATGCACTCTGCCAGCAGGTAGTGTATGCCCAGGTCACCGCGGCGCGCCGCCGGCGGTTGCATCGGCAGATCGGGCTGTGGCTGGAAGCGGCGTATGGGGCGCAGGGGCCGGCCCATGCCGCCGAGTTAGCCGACCATTTTGTGCGTGGGGGCGATACGGTACGGGCAATACACTATCGGCACCAGGCGGGCGCCAATGCCATGCAGCGCCTGGCGTATGGCGAGGCGTGCGCCCATCTCACCGACGCCTTACAGTGGCTGCAGCAGGTGCCCGAAGACCCGCAACGCCTGCGGCAGGAGATGACCATGCAGCTTATGCTCGGCGCCGCCGTGGCCGCGACGCAGAGTCCGGCAGCCCCAGCCGTGGGTGCCGCGTATACCCGGGCGCAGGCGCTGGCGCTGCAGCTCGGCGACCTCCCCCAACTCTGGAATGCCCTGCGTGGTCTGCAACGCCATGCCCTCGTGTGTGGAGAGTTGCAAGCGGTGCAGACCTCCGCCGAGCACAGCCTGCGCCTGGCTGAGCAGGAGGGCCATGTGGGCCTCCTGGCTGAGGCCCATACGGCCTTAGGGGCGCTGGCCTTTCATCGCGGCGAGCTGGCCCTGGCGCGAGCGCATCTGCGGTACGGCTGGGAGGTTGCGGCCACGCGGCCCTCCGGGTTCCAGGGGGCCACGAGTGGGGTGGAGGTGGACGTGCTATCCCTGGTGTATGACGCCATAGCCCTGTGGTTCCAGGGCCTGGCGGACCGGGCCCTGCGGCAGATGCTCCGGGCGCTCACCCAGGCGCAGACTCGGGCGCATCCCTATACCCTGACCGTGGCGTTATGCTGTACGGCGCTTATCCACGCCCTGCGCCGCGCCTGGCCGGAGGTCATGGAGCACGCCTGTACCGCCATGACGCTAGCGACCATACAGGGCTATACGCTCTGGCGCGCCCAGGCGACCATCCTTCACGGCTGCGCGCTCGCAGCGCAGGGCCAGGTAGCGGAGGGGTTGGAGCAGATGCAGCATGGTCTGGCCGAGGCCCGGACCACGGGGCAGGTCGAATCCCGCGTCCTCTACTTACTGCTGCTCGCCGAGCGCTCGGCGCACGCCGGCCAGCTGGCCACCGGCCTCGAGGCCCTAACGGAGGCCCTGACGCTGGTCCAGCAGTATGGGTTCCGCGCCGGTGAGGCCGAACTGTACCGTTTGCGCGGCCAACTCCTCCTCCTGCCCGCCCCCGCCTCACTGCCCGGTGCCAGCGCTGCGAGCGCCGAAGCCAGCCTGCAGCAGGCCCTCACCGTGGCCCAGGCCCAGGGGGCGAAGGCCTGGGAACTGCGCGCCGCCATCAGCCTGGCGCGGCTGTGGCAGCAGCGCGGCCAGCCCGCCGAGGCGTATGCCCTACTGGCCTCAGTCTATCAGGGCTTTACCGAGGGATTTGACACCGGTGATCTCCGGGAGGCCAGAGGGTTACTCCAGGCCATGCGGCCATGAGGCAGCGCTGGACGCATGGCCTGGGCGGCCCTGCTCAGCGTTATTCCCGCCATGTGCGGCCGGCTGCTGGTGCAACTACATCGTGTGGCACGTCCCCAGGCGCCTGGCCTCACTGCGCCGGCACGCTGCCTTCCGTGACCACCTCCAGCACATAGGGCACCCCCAGCGCCAGCGCTTCCTCAATGGCCAGCTTGAGGGCCGTGGGTTGCGTGACGCGCTTGCCGGCCACGCCCATGCCCTGGGCAATCGTCACAAAATCCAACGTCGGCTGGCTCAGGTCCATATGCGGATACGGACGCCCGGCGGGGATGTCGAGCCCGCGCCGGTAGCGATTCATGTTGAGCTTGAGGATACGGTAACTACGATTACTCAGGATCACGTAGATGACCGGGATGTGGTGATGCGCCGCGGTCCACAAACTCTGGATCGTATACATCGACGAGCCGTCCCCCACCAGCGCCACCACCGGGCGATCTGGGTTGGCCAGCTTCACCCCCAGCGCTCCCGGCAGGCCCTGGCCAATGCCACCACCGTGATTGCCAAACAGGCTGCCAGGCATGTCGAGCGCAATGGTGCGCAGCATCTCACCCGTGGCGGTGATAGCCTCATTATAAAACACCGTGTTGGCCGGTAAGGCGTCGCGCAGCGCGCCCATCAAGCGCGCCGGGGCAATCGGCACGGTGTCGTGGTATTGTGCGATGCGACGCTCCTGACGCTCGCGTTCCTGGTGCTTCTGCGCCGCCATGGCGCCCCGGCGCTGTGCCGCTTGCTGCTGCGCCGCTGCTGACAGACTCGGTACCACCACCTCGGAGAGTTCTTGCAAGGCCAGCTTGGGATCCGCCAGTAGGCTCAGCGTCGGCGTGATATTTTTCCCGAGACTCCAGGCCGCATTGTCCACCTGGATCAGGGCACAGCCCTCGGGCAGCGGCGCTTCTGGGGTGTAGAAGATCTCATCGAATAGCTCCGCACCGACCGCCAGCACCACATCGGCGTCGGCCAGGACACGGCGAATGGCGGCGTGTTCTCCCGGTAGCTCGCCGCGATACTGCGGGTGCATGTTGGGGAAATTGAGCGCCCCAAACAGCACCGTGTTCCACACCGGCGCCCCGAGCTGCTCGGCCACCTGTACGAGCTCCGCTTGCGCCTGTGAGGCGGCCACGCCATCGCCGCAGATCAGCACCGGGTGCTGCGCCTGCGCCAGCAGGTGTGCCGCCGCGCTCACGCCCTCGGGGTCCGGGCGACTACGTCGGTACGCCGCACTCGGGGGCGGGAGGTGCAGATCGGCTTCCTGGTCAATGATATTGCCCGGCAAGGCGATAAATACCGGCCCACGCGGCGCGTCTTGCGCCACTTTGAAAGCACGCGAGAAGATCAGCGGGATATCCTCGATGTGCTGTACCTGCACAGCCCATTTGACCAGCGGTTTGGCCATGGACACCAGGTCATACGACAAAATCGGCTCGCGCACCACCATGCGGCTGTCCTGCTGCCCAGCCGTGACCACCAGGGGCATTTTGCCCACCGCGGCGTTGTATAACATGCCGAGGGAGTTCCCCAGGCCAGGCGCCACGTGCAGATTGACCACCCCGGTTTTGCCTGAGGCATTGGCATACATGTGCGCTGCGCCCATGGCCACGCCTTCGTGCAAACACATGATGTAGCGCAGTTGTGGATAGTCTTGCAGCATATCGACAAAGCCCAGCTCTGTGGTGCCCGGATTGCCGAAAATAAACTGCACGCCCTCGCGGCAAAACATCTCCATGATGGCCTGACGGCCTGACAGGTATGCCATGTGTCTGGATCTCCATTTTATGCTGCGTGCCCGGGTGTCAACGCCTCTTCCAACATGGCTAACACGGCGTCCACAATGCCTTCCATGACCTCACCGCGATTGCCCGGCAGATGCAGCTCGCGTTGGATGGCGCCGTCTGGGGTTACGACTGCCGCCCACACGGTCCCCAGAGGCAGACCGGAACTGCCCGCACCGGGGCCCGCCACACCGCTTTCCGCCACACCGACCTGCGACTGGCCGAGCCGTCGTGCGCCTTCGGCCATGGCTTGGACGGCCTCACGATGCACCGAGCCCTGTGCATTGTATAAGTAAGGCGGCATGCCTAACGTATCGAGTTTGGCGGCCTTGCTATAGGCAACGATGCCGCGCTCGTAAAAGCGCGAGGCCCCGGCGACTTTGAGCAGCGCCGCTGAAATGAGGCCCCCGGCGGTGGCTTCCGCGACGCTCACCCGCCAGCCCCGAGCCAGTAAAAGCTGTCCCACGCGTTCGGCACGTTCCATCGCTAATGCTCCTTAAAAAACGACCACGGAGCGCAGGACTTCCCCGCGTTCCATCTTGTGGAAGGCGTCTTCGACGTGCTCCAGCGCAATGGTCTCCGACACAAAGCGTTCGAGGTCGAGGCGCCCTTGCAAATACAGATCAATGAACATCGGGAAATCGCGTGTGGGCAGGCAATCGCCATACCACGACGATTTCAGCGCCCCGCCGCGTCCAAAGATTTCTAACAGGGGCAGCTCCAGCGTCATGGTCGGGTTGGGTACGCCCACCAGCACCACGGTGCCAGCATGGTCGCGGGCATAAAACGCTTGCGTAAACGTCTCAGGACGCCCCACCGCTTCGATGGCGACGTTGACCCCATGGCCGCCGGTGAGATCGCGGATGGCCTGCACTGGGTCCGTATGCCGCGAGTTGACCGTGTGCGTGGCGCCAAACTGCTTGGCCCATTCGAGCTTGCGGTCATCCACGTCCACGCCGATAATCGTATGCGCCCCGGCCAGCTTGGAGCCAGCAATGGCGGCATTGCCCACCCCACCGCAGCCAATGACGGCTACGGAGTCGCCGCGACTGACCCCACCGGTGTTAATCGCCGCGCCTAAACCCGCCATGATGCCACAGCCGACTAACCCTGCCGCTGCGGGCCGCGCCGCTGGATTGATTTTCACGGCTTGCCCGGCAGCGACCAGCGATAACTCGGCGAAGGCGCCAATGCCGAGGGCTGGCGACAGGGGCGTACCGTCCGGCAAGGTCATCTTGTGCTGCGCGTTCTGACTGGCGAAGCAGTACCACGGGCGCCCACGTAGACAGGAGCGGCAGGTGCCGCACGGCGCGCGCCAGGCCAGGATGACGAAATCGCCCGGGGCGACGTTGGTGACGTTGGCGCCAATTTTTTCAACGATCCCTGAGGCTTCATGGCCGAGTAGAAACGGGAAGTCGTCGTTGATGGCACCTTCACGGTAGTGCAAGTCGGTGTGGCACACGCCGCAGGCCTGCACGCGCACCAGTACTTCCCCTGGCCCGGGGTCGGGCACGAGAATCGTTGTCAGCTGCACTGGTGCGCCCTTGGCCCCAGCGATAACGCCCTTGACTGCGTTCACCATAAAAACCCTTTCTGGGGACTGCCTGCTTCAGCTGGCAGAGGAAAGAACGGTTGCCCCGCACCGGGGCAATTCCTGCTGCGGCTCTGCCGCATACAGTGCTTGTAGAGATGACAAATAACCTGTTAGACTCTCCCCCAATACGGTACCGAGTCGTCAGGAGTAGGTGGTGTCCACTGCCGGAAACGACTCACCACGGTACGCGGCTCGTTGAGATTTCAGCTTCGCCGGGTTCCAGAGGAAAGGCCCCTGGGTAAAAGTTGCACCGACGATTGAGAGAACTGCGGAGGATACTCCGCAAGCTCTGGGGCATGCTTCAGAGCCGAGAGCGCCGTGACTGCGCTCAGAAACGGGGAAACCCGCTGGCTCTCCAGCGGCTGGTAACCGTAGCCGCCGGAGACTCTTGCTCCGGTTTTGATGTTCGAAGCCGCCTCGTTCACGGGGCGGAGGATGTCACCGGTGTTCTCCCTGCAAGACTTGCCGGTCATGGATTGTACCGCGCAGCATAGGGAAGCCTCCCAGGCGTGTCAAGCCTGCCCGGCAGCCGACTGCAGCCCAGCAACGCTCCTGGGGCCCCGCGCGCTGGCTGGTGCGTCCGCGGAGCCCTCGCGGGCAGGCCCCACGCCAGGGGTGCGCAGCACGTGGGCATGTGAAACCTATGCTTTGCTATAAAGTACTATGCTACCCTTGCGCGAGCCATGATCCTCTGCTAGATTTTCGACCACTGAGGGCGATGAGTCTGGTGTGACACGGGTTCCGCCATCGCCTCGTGCGTACGAACCTGAAAGGAGAAGTAATGCAATTACGAAAGAGGATGCGTCAGGCAGTGCTGGCAAGTACGCTCACGCTGGGCTTGCTGGTCGGGGGATGTTGGTCACTGGGGCCGAGGCAACCCTGGTGTTAGACCTGATCACCTGCGGCAGCGCAGGGCCCTGCAATGTCTGCGGCGCCAATGGTGCCACCTTCGGGTGGGCCTTTACGGTGCTGAACACCATCACCGTGGATGGGCTGGGGGCCTGGGATGCCGGCTCCGATGGGCTCGGCACGTCCTCGCTCGCTGGAGTGTGGACGAACACGGGGACGCTGCTGGCCAGTGCTACGGTCTCAGACGGTAGTGCCCCGGTGGCCTCGGCCAGTAGTGATGAACGCTGGTTTTTTGAAACGATCACCGCGCTCACGCTGACGCCAGGGGACTATGTCATTGGCCATGTCTTTTTTGACTCGCTCCTACTGGCGCAGGTCACTGCACCGTTTGTGACGATCCCCGACATTACCGGCATTGCCGGGCGTCAGGGGAGCTTGAATGGCGGGTTGACCGCCCCGCTCGACTCCTTCCGTGTCCCTATTTTTGGCCCCACGCTGCACCTGCAGGACAGCGCCCCCGTGCCGGAACCTGCCACGTGGCTCTTGCTGGGCACTGGCCTGGCGGTCGTGGTCGGCCTGCGCGCTCGGCGGCGGCACGGCGCCTAACCTCCACGGCCTGCGGTGGCCCCGGAGTACCCCTCACCCAGAGAGGCAGCCCCTCGCTCAGCGCGGCGGCTTCTCTGCCTGGTGGGGAGCGTGTGACGCAGCGCTTCCGAGCCGTTGCGAGACACCATAAGCCTGGCGGGCGCCTGCCCCAGTCCTGGGCTCTTGTCGCGTACGCCTTCGCCTCGTCCCTGGGAGCGCGGGCATCGCGCCCGCTCGGGACACGGCCCTGAGCACCACGCTCCCAGACATGGGAAGCCTCTCCCGTGCACAGCGCCCACGCCCCACGGCCCTACGCTCTTGACAGGCTCTCAAGGCTCGCCTATGCTCGCCGAGACCGCATGACAAGCCTACCCATCACAGGAGAGCACCATGGCGATGAAACTCAATCACGTGCATCTCAAAAGCCCCAACCCCAAGCAGACGGCAGATTTTTACATTGATACGCTCGGCGCTACCCTGGTGTCGGAAATTGGCACCCGTGGCTATCGTCTCAATCTGCACGGTCTGACGCTGAACCTGACCTCTTTTGTCGAAGATCAAACCCGGCAGCAGGTCTATGGCGTGGAACATTTTGCCCTTGATACGGATGACATGGACAGCACCCTGGCGCAGCTCACCGCCAAAGGCGCCAAGGTGTTAGAGAACATGGTCTCAGGCACGGGACGCCGTATTTGTTTCCTGGAAGGACCGGACGGGGTCCAGCTGGAGATTATCGAAACAAAGAGTTAGCGGGACTGCGGGCCATGCGGTGTCCCCCGCTTGGCCCATCGCGCCTTCCGCCCTGCGCTACCGTGGGAGCCGAAGGCGCGGGATCTCGGTCAATGCCTACACATGCCTGACAACGAGAGAGGTTGACGATGACCACCGTTGCCTGTACCACGGCTATTGCCACCTATGGCTACACCAAAGCCCTGAAGGAAGGGCTGGTGCCGTCTTCACGTCTCACCCTGGAGCACATCGAGGTGGCGCCGATTACCACTGCCTTTCGGCGCATGGTGCGGACCCTGGCCTACGACGTCTCTGAGATGGCGTTCTCCACCTACCTATGCGCCCGCACGTATGGCATCCCCATCACGGCCCTGCCGATCTTTGTCCTGCGGCGCTTTGAGCACGCTTCTATAGTGTATAACGCCAAGTCCGGCATCACCGCACCGGCAGACCTGCCCGGACGCCGGGTCGGCGTGCGCAGCTATACGTTGACGCCAGGCGTCTGGGTGCGCGGGATTTTACAGAGTGCCTACGGCGTCGATCCCACGCAGGTGCAGTGGGTGATTTTTGGCGAGGAACACGTGGCAGAATACCGCGCGCCAGCGCATGCCATCGCGGCGCCTGCTGGGCAGGACATCGCAACGGCGCTGCTGTCAGGAGAGATTGATGCGGCCATTGGCGTGCGTGGTATAGACGCCCCGGAGATTCAGCCGCTGATTCCCGAGCCGCGCCAAGCTGCCATGACGTATTTCCAACAGACCGGCATCTATCCCATCAGCCACTTGCTGGTCGTCAAAGACGCCGTCCTGCAAGCGCACCCGTGGCTCGCCGAAGAACTCTGGCGCCTGTGTGCGGACGCCAAGGATACCTACCTCACATACCTACGCCAGAGCGCCACGCTGACGCCAGCCGATCACGCCATGCGAGCCATGCAGGCGGTTATTGGCGATGATCCGCTGCTCTATGGGATCGCGCCGAACCGTCAGACCCTTGAGGCGTTCATCCGGTTCAACGTCGAGCAGCAGATCATCCTCCAGCCGGTCGAGGTCGATGACCTCTTTCCGCCCAGCCTGCTTACGAGTGTGTAGACGGCAGCGGACGGCCTTTGCGGGCGATAAAGTCGGGGAAGGCTTCCTCGGCTTTGGCCCCGCGTACCACCGTGGTGGTGTAGTCGCGCTCGCTGGCCCACTGCTCCTCCAAGTTATGCCCCATGTGCTGCAACAACAACTCTTTGATGCCCATCACCGCATCACGGCGATTCTTGGCGATCATGCCGGCTAACTCCAGGGTCTTGTCGCGTAGTTGTGCGCATGGCACGAGATGGTTGAGCAGCCCAATCCGGTAGGCTTCCTCCGCCTCGACAATGCGCGCGGAGAACAGCAATTCTTTGGCCATGGGCCAGCCCACCTGATTGGGCAGCGTCCAGGTGCTGTTGATGCGCCCGTATGCCGCGGCCAAGAAACGAAAGCGACTGTGTTCACAACCAATGCGCATATCCAGCGACGAGGCGAGCACGGCCCCGCCACCGTAGGCCAGACCGTTCATCATGCCAATGGTCGGCTTGGGGCAGGCGCTAATCTCATAGCTCCCCCGGCTGCGCACGGCGCTCCGCGCATCGAGTTCTTCTTGCGTGTAGGTGACGTCATTTTCGCGCTGTTCGTGAATATCGCCCCCAGCCGTAAAGGCGCGGTGGCCGGTCCCAGTGATGATGATGCACCCGACCGCGTCATCAGCGCTCATCAGGGTGACGGCGTCGTGCAGTTCAGCGCTCAACTGCCGATTCATGGCGTTGAGTTTGTCGGGACGATTCAGGGTGACAATCCCCACGCCGTCGGCTTGTTCGACCAGAATGTGTTCGTACGCCATACGTTGCTCCTTTGTAGCGGCTTAAGGCGCGCCACATAAAAAGTCATACTGTTGCGCGGCCTGACTGACAATCTCCCCCACGTCGTCAGCCAGCAGGTAGCGCGTCTGCACCAGGGCCTCGGCCGCCTGGGTGACCTGCGCCAGGTAGGCGGCGCGTGAGGGATAGCGCTCGGCAATGGCGCGCCGCGGGTCGTGCGTTGCCGCGCGCACTTCCGGGGTGGTGGGGAACGGAATGGTCGCACCAAGGAGCGTGCCGCCGGAGCCGCCACCCGAGGCGAGGATCTGGCCGGCGCCACCCGTGTCGGCATGACGCAGGTTCCAGCCGGTGTAGGTGGCCAACGGCACGATCTGCGTGGGCATGCGAATGCCGCACACTTCGTTGCCATCTTCATCCACTGCCGGGACGAGGACGGGATAGGGGGCGCCGAGGCGCGGCGGGGCCTGGGTGGCAATGCCGTCTTCTGGGCCAAAATCGAGCCGGGTGAGGCGGCGTAAGGGCTCGGGGAAGTGCACACCGGGCAGGGCAAGGAACGTTCTCGCCAGATCCTCTGGTGGCACGGCAGTGCCGGCATCCAGGCGCGGATGGCAGCTCGGCGGCGCGGCCTGTCCCTGCGTCACCCAGGTGTCAAGATTGACCAGGGCGGCGCGCAGCAGGGGCCGGTAGTCGACCCAGTTAAACGGCTGCTCGCCGCGATAGCCCTGGCGTGCGTCGCTATCCTGCAAGGGGAACGTCGGCAGGGTATGCTGCGTGCCGCCAAAATGATACACGCGCACGGGGTCCGGGATATCCAGATCACGCTGGCCGGTAATGTCAATGTGTACCAGCGCCCCATGGCCGGCCCAGTATTCCGACGAGGTGTAGGTGTGCAGCACTTTCGGCACGCTGCCGTGAGCCATCAGGCGCGTTAATAGACCAGCCGTGCGTCCTGTTTCGGGGTCGGTCTGGGCCACATCGCTAAACGGAAACATGCTATTGGGACTGCGGCTGGCCTGGCTGGAGGGCTGCGCAAAGCGGTGGTTGAACTCGCCGTGCTTGCCACCGCCGACGTGCGGGATGACGCCATCGAAGACCAGGCGATCCTGCTCATCCTGATTCAGCCCCAGGTACAAGAAGTGGCGCAGGAAGCGCCCGCTCTGCGACACGCCAAAACTGTAGGCGTGCTCCAGATCACCAGCACAGGGATTACCCTGCGCCGCGCTGCCATGCTTCAGAAACGTGGCCAGATCCCGCGTGGCCAGCAAGCCGTACCCGACCACCGGCGCCCCGGTGGCAGTGTAGATCACCTGGTACACTTTGCCGGGCTGGAACCCCGTCGCCAGATGGACATGTGCTGCATCCGGCACTACCTGGCCGTTTTCAGCCCGCGCAAAGGCCCACTGCGCCCGTGGGATCACCCGCTCCGGGGCGTCTTCGTGCTCTTGCTCGGTCAGCACTGCCTCCGGGTCGTCCAACGCCTGCGTGGGGTAGGGACGGTGCAAGTTATCGGCCAGAAACTGCGTGGTTCCAGGGGCGTTGGGCTGAAAGGTCACAACGATCTTGCCGGAGATCGGCCCGTCGGGCGACACTGCAGCTGGGGCGTGCAACCGCAGCAAGCCGGGGGTGTCGGGCACATCGTGTTGCCAGCCGCACCAGGCGATGGTGTAGCCGTGCTGCATCAGAAAACCGTTGCCGGGATCGAGCGGCGCATGCGGCGCCACGTCAGGGGCACTGTTGAGATTGCGCAGAGCGAGAGCCTTCCCCCTGTTTAAAATGTCGAACAGCAGGCGGTGATTGCCACGTTGCGGCTCGACGGGTCGCAGCAGCCGACAGTCCGCCATGGCATGCACCCGCCCACTGGCGTCACGTGGGGCGCGCTGCAAATCGGTGATCAGTCGGTTGGCGGCATGGGTAGGATCAACAGCAAAATAGACCACGCCATCGAGTTGCTCGTAGGCGCCGACCTGGCCAAAGGTTTTGCCTTGCGCCAGTGGTCGTCGGGATGTGATGACCAATGTGGTGACTGCCATAAGAGAAACCTCCAGTGTAAGCCCTCGCGCCTGGGAGTACGGTCTTCTTAGACGATGCCCGAGCGGGCGAGACGCCCGCGCTCCCAGGATGGACCTCACAGGTATACAATTGACACACTCAAAGCCTATCCCGGTCGGGGCGACGGCCGGTCGCCCCGACGACGCAGACGAGCCTTGGGATGGCCTGGGGGCATAGGCGCTAGGCGCGGAAGCGAAACTCCCGCAGATCATCGGCCAGGTGCAACTGGGCTTCGGTGTGGGCCTGGATGTCGGCAGGGCTCCAGCCCGGCGCGTATTCCCGTAACTGAAAGCCTTGTGGCGTCACGGCAAACAGCCCGAGATCGGTCACTACCAGCTTGACCACGCCCGGCGCCGTGATCGGCAGGGTACAGCGTTTTAACAGACGCGAATGGCCCTCACGTGTCGTATGTTCCAGGGCGATAAACACCCGCTGGGCACACGCCGCGAGGTCCATGGCGCCGCCAATGCCACCACCTTTGCGGGGCGGGATACGCCAATTGGCAAAATCCCCATTTTCAGACACTTCATAGGCCCCCATGACCGTGACATCCAGCATGCCCTTGCGGATAAGCGCAAAGGAATCGGCGTGGTGCACAATCGCCATCCCAGGCACGGGCGTCACGTTCTGCCCGCCGGCATTGACCAGATGCTTGTCGACTTCCTCGGGCTTGGCCAGAGGGCCATAGCCAATGACGCCGTTTTCCGAATGCAGAATGAGATCTTTGCTGGGATCGACATAATTGGAACACAGCGTGGGCATACCCACGCCAAGATTCACGATCCAACCGTCTTGAAACTCCATGGCTAACCGGTCACACATCGCCTGCCGGGTAAGCCGCGCCTTCTCCGCCATCATGCCCTCCTTTCATGCCCTCGTTGCTCAACAGTGTGCTAATCCCAGTTGCCGACCGGTGGGGGGGGAATCCGCACCAAGCGGTCCACATAGACTCCAGAGACGTGCACATTATCTGGATCTATTGCTCCCATATCGACAATGTCATTTTCTACCTCAACAATCGTGACACGCGCCGCCATGGCCATGATGGGATTAAAATTGCGCTGTGTCAGGCGAAACTGCAGATTGCCAAACGTGTCGGCCTTCCAGGCGCGGATGAACGCGTAGTCGGCATGCAGAGGGTATTCCAGGACGTAGGTCCGTCCATCAAACACCCGATGTTCTTTGCCTTCGGCCAGCTCAGTGCCGACACTAGCCGGCGTGTAAAAGGCGGCAATACCTGAGGCCGCGGCGCGAATACGCTCCGCGAGAGTCCCCTGGGGCAGCAATTCGGCGTCCACGATGCCCTCGTTATACATCTTCACAAAGGGGGTGATCTGCGAGGGATGCGTCGGGGCGGTAAAGGCACAGATCATCTTTTTGACCTGGCCGGCAGCGACCAGCGTCCCCACATCAATTTTGTCATCAATGCTGCCGGCATTGTTGGAGATGCCGGTCAACTGTTTGGCGCCCTGACGATGCAGCGCCGCCAGCAGGTTGCGTGGTAAGCCGACGCCCCCAAAACCGGGGGACATGAAGACGGAGCCATCGGGCACGTCCGCCACGGCTGCATCAAAGGTGGTATACACTTTATTTTTCATGAACGAGATCTCCTACCAAAGCCAACAACATCTCCTCCAGCAGCTGCCTGGCGCATGCCGACGAGATCGACGTCTGTGCCCATTCCCTGAGTGTGACGCGAAGTATGCTATCATAGTTTTGTGGCGTCTGACCATTGGGAATGGTGGGCGTGGCTTCCTCAAGTTTGTAGCCGCATGTGCCGATACATTGACAGATGAGGATACAACGTGAGACCACGAGGTTCCATGACATCGGGCCACTGTATAGCAGGAAAGGTACGCTTATGGCGCAGGGGCTTGGTGCGCTCCTTATTGTCGATGATGACCCGGCTAATCTCGTGTTGCTCTGCCGTTATCTCGAGCGCAGAGGCTATACGGCAGTGGCCGCAGCCGGTGGGCAGGCCGCCATCGAGGAGCTGCGGCACCAGGTCTTTGACCTCGTGTTACTCGACATCTCTATGCCCGTTCTTGACGGCATCGCCGTGCTGAAAATCATTCGTACCACCCACCCTGCAGCACAATTACCCGTGATTATGGTGAGTGCGCTGCAGTATAGCGAGACTATCGTCGAAGCGCTGACGCTCGGTGCCAATGACTATGTGACCAAGCCGATTGACTTCCCCGTGGCGCTGGCCCGTATCCAAAACCAATTACTCCGCAAACAAGCCGAAGAAGCCCTGCGCGTGAGCGAAGAGCGCTACGCGTTAGCCATGCACGGCGCGAAGGATGGGCTGTGGGATTGGGATCTGCGCACCGAGAGTATCTATTTTTCCCCGCGCTGGAAAACCATGTTGGGTTACAGCGACGATGAGTTGGCCAACACGTGCGAGACGTGGTTTACCCGTGTGCATCCCGAGGATCGTCAGCAGCTCGATCGTACTTTGCAAGACCATTTCATCGGTGAGACAGCCCATTTTGAATATGAGCATCGCATGATGCATCAGGACGGCACCTATCGCTGGGTGCTCAGTCGGGGTCTGGCGATTCGCGACATCCAGGGGCAGCCCACGCGGATGGCGGGATCGCAAACCGATATTACGGAGCGGAAAGTCGCCGATGGTTTGACTGGCCTGCCCAACCGCATCTGGTTCACCGCACGTTTGGAGCACACCCTGGCACATCTCCACCAGCCCAAGAATGCCATGTTCGCCGTGCTCTTGCTCGATCTTGATCGTTTCCAGGTGATCAACGATAGCCTGGGACACGCAGCCGGCGATGCGATGCTCATCGCGCTCTCACGGCGCTTGGAAGCGAGCATGGTCGGGGTGCAACAACATATGCACCTCGACGTGACGCCCACTGTGGCACGTCTGGGAGGCGATGAATTCATCATCCTGCTTGAGGCGATTCAGGACGTCAGTGCTGCCACCGCAGTTGCGGCGTATGTGCAGGAACAGCTCGCGTCCCCCGTCATCATCGGTGAGCATGAGGTCTTTACCACTGCCAGCATAGGGATTGCCTTGAGTGGCACGGGATACACGTGCTCCGAAGACATGGTGCGTGATGCTGAAACCGCTATGTACCGGGCAAAAACGCGTGGCAAAGATCGACATGAGGTGTTCGATAGGCGGATGTACCGCCGAGCTGTCACCCTCATGCAAATGGGCAACGACTTACGGCGGGCTGTTGAGCGCCAGGAATTTCGCGTGCTCTACCAGCCCATCATCTGTCTGCGCAGTGGTCGCATGGCAGGCTTCGAGGCCCTCCTGCGTTGGCAGCATCCCCAGCGTGGCGTACTCTCCCCCGCCGAGTTCATCCCCTTGGCGGAGGAGACGGGTCTCATTGTGCCGATGGGGAGTTGGGTACTGCGGGTCGCTTGTCAACAGCTCGCCCAGTGGCAGCAGAAGTTTGACATGCCCTACCCATTATCCGTCAGCGTGAATCTCTCCGCCAAACAATTACTGCAGGACGGGCTGATTGACCATGTGGAAGAGGTGCTCGGAGAAACAGGACTTGCAGCACATACCCTCAAGCTGGAAATCACGGAAAGTGTGCTGATCGAGCAGAGCCGCTCTGTGACACGGATCATCGATCGGCTCCATGCGTTAGGTGTGCAATTCAGCCTGGATGATTTTGGTACCGGGTATGCCTCGCTGAGCTATCTGTATCATCTGCCATTGCACATCCTGAAGATTGATCGCTCCTTTGTCAGTCAGATGAACGCGGGACGGAAACAGGCGGAGATTGTGCGCACGATTATGGTCTTAGCGCACAATCTTGGCCTTGATGTCGTCGCGGAAGGGGTCGAGACGCCTGAGCATCTGGCGGCGCTGCGCGCGCTCAAGGGCGAATATGGCCAAGGGTATCTTTTTGCCAAACCCCTGAACGCCTCTGACGCCACGACCTTACTTGCCGCCGCGCCCCAGTGGTAAGGTGTCTCGGCGCCCCCGATGGGTTATCGAGAGAGGGCCTAGTGCCTTCACCGAGCTGTTGTGCCAGTTGCTGCCCCCTGGGATCGCCGGGCTCCAGCCCGGCTCCGGCAGCCACGCTGGCGCGTGGCGCTCCCAGGATACGTCTCACATGCGCTCGGTTGAGGCACTAGTCGTATAGAAGGCTGAAACATGGAGGCAACGATGGCCACCGACCTGTATGCAGCGCTGGCGCACGCCATGCCGGCCCTGCGTGATGAGTTTGAAACGCTTTTGCATGACCTCGTGGAAATTCCGACCGTCAGCATGGATCCCGCCCATGCGGCCGATATATGGCGCGGCGCGCACCAGGCCGCAGCCATCCTCCAAGCCTGTGGTGCCACAGTCGACATCGTGCCGACGCCTGGCTACCCGGTGGTGTTTGGCCAATTGATCGTCAATCCAGCGTATCCCACCATCGCGATCTACAACCATTTGGATGTCCAGCCGGCCAACGAGCCCCAGTGGCAGCATGACCCCTTTGTGTTCCAACGCGACGGTGAGCGCTATCTGGGCCGTGGCACGACTGACGATAAAGGGCCGGCGCTCACCGCCCTCCTTGCCGCCCGCTTTGCCGTGCAACAGGGGATTCCGCTGAACTTCCAATTTCTCTGGGAACTGGAAGAAGAAATTGGGAGCCCCAACTTTGCGCACTTTCTCACGCAACGACGCGCCGACCTCACCTGCAACTCGGTGCTAGTCTCCGACACGATCTGGCTCTCCCGGACGACCCCCGCGGTGCCCTACGGCTTGCGCGGCATGCTGGCGATGTCGCTGCACCTCGAGACGGGCCGTCATGACTGCCATTCCGGCTTGACGGGTGGGGCCGCACGGAATCCACTCGGAGAACTGAGCGCCCTCCTTACACAGTGCTATGACGCACATACCGGCGCGGTGCACATTCCAGGGTTTTATGATCATGTCCGCCCCTTAGGCGACGACGAGTTAGAGAGTTTTCTCGCTTCTGGTTTTGATGTGACCACCTTTAAGGCGGTCCATGGCCTGCACCACCTGCGCACGGACGATGTCCGGCAGGTCGTCCAGGCCATTTGGAGCCGCCCCACGTTCGAGGTCCATGGCATCAGTGGGGGCTATCAGGGGCCGGGCGTCAAAACGATTGTGCCCCACGCGGCAGAAGCAAAAATTAGTATGCGCCTGGTGCCAGATCAAGATCCAGAGCGCCTCGTGGGTCTTGTCCAGGAGTTTATCCAGCAGCGCAACCCCGATGTCCGCATAGCACACGAGGGGTACTTGCGCCCGTATCTGGGGGATTTTCGCGGGGCCTATGGCACGGCGGTGCGTGAGGCTGTACGCTTTGGTTTCGGCAAGACGCCGAGCTTCATTCGGGAAGGCGGCTCCATTGGCGCCGTGGTCACGATGGATCAACTACTGCGTGTCCCCATTGTTTTCCTGGGTTTAAGTGTACCGGAACATGGCTATCACGCCCCCAACGAAAACTTTGATTGGGGTCAGGCGCGTGGGGGCCTGCGTGCCTTCGTGAAGTACTTTGAGATCTTAGCGACCTTGCCGTCTTCCTAGGAAAGCAGAGCTATGGACATCGAGGCAGTGGTCGAGACCGCGCGGGCGCGGGTGTTCATCGTGGATGATCACCCCATTGTGCGGCAAGGTCTTGCCCAAATGATTAATCAGGAACCTGACTTAATCGTGTGCGGTGAGGCGGAAGAGGCGTCGGAGGCCTTGACCGCCGTAACGACCCTATGTCCGGATCTGCTGTTGGTGGATCTCTCCCTCAAGGGGAGTAGCGGGTTAGATCTCATCAAGACCATGCGCGTGCAACAGCCGACCCTGCCGATGCTCGTCGTCTCCATGCACGAGGAGTCGCTGTATGTGGAGCGCGTGTTACGTGCTGGCGCTCGCGGTTACATTATGAAACACGAGGCGACCGACGCCATGATGCATGCCATCCGGCGCGTGCTCCAGGGTGAAATCTACGTCAGCGACAAGATGACCACCAAGCTCTTGGGGCGCTTCATCATGGATGCGCCCAACGCCAGCGCGACGCCCCTTGAACGGCTGAGTAATCGGGAATTGGAAGTCTTGCGCCTCATCGGTGCGGGGCATGGGACACGCCATATTGCGGCGGCCTTGCACGTGAGTATTAAGACGGTGGAATCCCACCGCACCCACATTAAAGAGAAACTGCAGTTCCAGGATACGGGTGCCCTGTTGCGCTATGCCATGCAGTGGGTCGAGAGCGGACATGTGAGCGCCCAGTAACGCCACGGCCTACCGCTCCACATCCCGCGACGAGACATCGAGGGACCGTGTCACGTGCCGTGCTCCATACCTTGCTCTTGTCGTCTCCCTTCCCAGCATCTTTGCCCCTGATAGGCGGTCCTCCAGTGCATACACCTGTGGTGACGACAAATTCATTTTGTAATCATATCAATAGAAAATTTAATGAGTATTTCTCTAGAAATATACGAGATATGTTAGTATAGTGAGACAACATTTTTCTAAGATGTCTTTAGAGAAGAGGAACAAGTTGTGTTGGAAAATGCGGTTCCATCTCAAGCATCACAGCCTGGGCCATGCCGGCTGGAGACATGGCACACGCCACCGCCAGCAGTCGAGCCTGTACAGCTCTTTGACCAGGCGGCGATGAGTTCTGCGTATCCGTCCGGAAGCCTCGGTCATGGGAGAGCTACCCTCTGGAGTGAAAACGAACGCGTGGTGCGAGAGCAGCATCAGCATCATGAGTCGCATGTTCCCGAAATGCTGTCCAATGGTATTGCGCACGATCTCAACAACACACTCCATATCATTCTTGGGTATGCCACGATGGTCATAGAAGACCTTGATCCGTCAAGCATACCATGGCAGAACTTGCAGCACGTGATCAGCGCGGGCACACGTGCCCGAGATATAGTGCAATGTGCGCTCAAGGAGAGTCGTCACCACGCGGGCGTGGCACACCCAGTGCCGCTCGGTGCGGTGATCAGCGAAGTCCTTGCCCTCCTGAAGGATTCTTGCCCCATTACCATCACCTTCAAGCAGGCGGTGGCTCCGCAAGACAGTACCATTCTCGGCGATGCTACCCAGCTCTATCGGGTCGTGCTCAATCTCTGCCTGAATGCCTTACAGGCGATGCGCCATCGGGGTGGGATACTCGAAGTATGCCTGGAGACCATCACCCTCACAGACATCCTGCCTGTCCAAGTGGGAACCCTGCACCCTGGCGCCTACGTGCGGTGTCGTGTGCGCGACACGGGTTCCGGCATCGCCCCCGACACGTTAGCGCATATTTTTGAGCTGGGGTTTACCACCAGGGCAGCTGGCGAAGGCACAGGGATGGGGCTCGCGATCGTTCAGAGTATCGTGTGCCAGCACGGCGGCGCGATCCACGTGACTAGCCTCCCAGACGTCGGGAGTACCTTTGCGGTGTATTTCCCTGTGGCGCGTGCTACCCCCTGCGATCTCTTGAGCTCCTAGCCTTGCCCGCTTTGGCCTGGCGTGCCACCCGTCGCGTCAGGCCCACCGTGCGCGCGGACCGCCGTGTCTGCTATACTCTCCTGCCTCGCCCGTCGGCGAGGGGTGGCCCCTCATGCCCAGGACATGGCACAGAGAACAAGGAGCACTGACATGCCAGCATCTATCCACGCTTCCACCATCTCGCATGTGGCACTCTGTGTCCGCGACATGGAGCGTTCACTGCAGTTCTATCGCGACATACTCGGTTTCGAGGTCACGAAAGACGCGCTCCAAGATACGAGCAGTGGTGGCCTGCCGCATTTATATCGTGACCGCCACGCCCAGCGCCGTGTGGTCCATCTCCGTTACGGCACGGCTGCGTCTGTGCCGTTTCTCGTGCTGACCCAGCATCCTGGTGAGACGGTGAGTGGCACGCCCATCATGCTCGATCAGGTGGGCATTAGCCATGTGTCCTTTACCGTCCCGCACGTGGAGGCCCTCACGCAACGTCTGCTGACCCAGGGCGTGCAGACCTGTGGTCCTGCGGATGCCTTTCGCGATGCGCAGGGACACATTCGCACGGTCTTTGTGTATGATCCAGATGGTATACTGGTGCAATTTGACGAAGGCGGAGAAGGGTAAGCCTGCCGCACGCAACTGCCGCACGCCTGTACGTGAGCAAGGGAGGAGAGCTGCCGATGGAAGCGAGTGCCGTGTCCCACATCGCCATTTGCACCCGAGATATGGAGCAATCCCTGGCGTTTTACCGCGATGTGCTCGGGATGGAAGTCATCTGCGATGGCTATACCGACCCGACAGAAGGCGGGCGTCTGCACAACTATCAGCAGGCCCGCAGCAGCCGTCGGCGGGTCAGTCTGCGCTTCGGGGTTGGGAAGAAGCCGACGCTCACCCTCACCAGTCATCCAGGGGAGGCTTTGACTGGCGCCCCACTCAAGCTGGATCAGATGGGGATTACACACTTTTCGTTTACGGTACCCGATCCTGAAGCCTGGCTCGAAGAGCTCAGTGCCAAGGGTGCACAGCTCGGAGGACCGCGGGCTTCCTTCGTCAATGCCGCTGGTCGTATCCGTAGCTTTTATGTCTATGACCCCGATGGCATCATTATCCAGTTTGACAGTGGGCTCAGCGAAGGCTAAGGTCCACACCCAGGCCAGACGCCGCGGGTGCATGACTGGCGCGCCCTGGCACACCCCCAACCGCCTGGCTCCCGCAGCCGACAGAGTGGAGCCATGACCAGGCACTGGATGAGAGCAGAGGAAGTCACCTATGGGCAGGCTGGATGGGCAAGTGGTGATTGTGACCGGCGCCAGCCGGGGCATTGGAGCAGAGATTGCCCGTCTCTTTGCCGCAGAAGGCGGCAAAATTATCTGCTCGGCACGCACCGTCACGGAAGGCTCGCACCCGCTGGAAGGCTCCCTGGAGACCACACTGGCGGATATTCACGCCACCGGCGGGGAGGCCACAGCGGTGGCGGTGGATGTCTCATTACCCGAAGAGTGCGAGCGTCTGGTGCAGGAAACGCGTCGCCTCTATGGGCCGCCGGACGTGCTCGTCAACAATGCCGCGTTGACGTACTACTACCCCATCAGCAATTTTCCGCTCAATCGTTGGCTGCGCTCCTGGTCAGTGAATTTCCATGCCCCGTTCATCCTGAGCAAGCTGGTGTTGGAGGACATGATACCTCTGCGGCGGGGGAGCATTGTCAACATCTCGTCCGGTGCGGCGGTGGGACCAGGTCAGGGGCCTTATCCCGATGACGGCAGCGCCAATCGTGGTGGCACCTGTTACGGGGCCGAAAAGGCAGCGCTGGAACGCTTTACGCAGGGCTTGGCGCATGAAGTCTACCAGTATGGCATCTCCGTCACCTGCGTCTCGCCGTCCCAGATCGTCCCCACGCCGGGAACCGTCTTCCACAAACTGGTCAGCGGCATGGACGACCCACGCAGTGAGCCCCCAGCGTTGATGGCCCAGGCGTCATTGCTGCTGGCGACCGCACCCCTCGACACCGTCACGGGACGGGTGACCTACAGTCAAGCGTTGCTGCATGAGTTCGGCTGGATCACCAGCGCCCAAGGACGCGGGGTGGATCCAAGGCTCCCAGTGAGTGGCTACAGCCGACGGTAGGGAGCTGGTGCGAGGCGGGGAGCGTCCCTTGGGCCGACGACTCGGCTGCGTCTGCAGCGCTTGTCTCAGACTCCTGTGGCGAAGAGGGGTGGAACCTTTCGAGCTTTGGAGGAGGTCTTGGAGTGCCTGCGCCCCGTCCGTGCCTCAGAAGCCTTATGCTGCTGTCCACCTGGCTGCTCCTCACGACGCTCGTGCCAGTCGCCTCCACGGCCTGGGCTGCCACGACGCATTGTACCGCACCAGAGCGGGTGCTCTTTACCTGTCCCGCTGGCAAAAAAATCGTCTCCGTATGCGCTTCCCCCACGCTCACCCCGACCAGCGGCGTGATGCAGTATCGCTTTGGTCCGTCGGGGGCGCCGGAACTGGTCTTGCCGGACACCCCAGCCCATCCGCACACAGTCGTCACGGCAGGCACCCTGATGTTTTCCGGTGGCGGTGGGGCGTATCTACGCTTCACAAAAGGCCCGTATGGATATGTCGTCTATAGCGCCATTGGCAAAGGCTGGGGCGAAAAAGCCGGTGTGGCAGTGGAGCAAGGCGGCCGAGTGACCGCCAACCTCAAGTGCACGGGGCCAGTGACGTCGGAGCTGGGCCCGGACTTGTATGGCACAGCCGGTTTCCCGGAAGACACCCAGGGGTTTGCGCTCCCCTGAGGCCCGCAGTCTGCACGGCCTACGGCACACGCAAGCGCTCACACCCCAGCATGCCCGTCGCTCCTGGTGAAGTCGTTGGCCGCCATGGCCAGGCAGGGGTGGCAGCGGCGGACCGGATACAACCGTCCTGGACGTCAGGGGGCAGGGTTGCATCTTGTCTAGGCATGGCGTAGGATTGCATGCCGCCAGCAGGAGCATCGCTGTTACCCCTCGGGGAGCGATGCGAAGGGACGAAGGAGGAGAATAGCTCATGGCAGAATGCGCAGAATGTGGCGCGGACATTAGTGCTGAGGTCGCGCTCGAAGAAGGTGAAATTGTTGAGTGCGAAGAGTGTGGGGCCGAGCTGGAAGTCATTAGCGCCGATCCACTGGAATTCGCCTTGGCGCCTGATGAAGAAGAGGACTGGGGGGAATAAGGATGGGTATGCGCGTGGGTGTGTTGTGCTCTCGCATCCGGGTCGAAGAAAAATTGCTCTTTGAGGCGATGACCGCTCGCGGCCTAGCGTACGACAAGCTGGATGACCGCACCCTGGTATTTGATTTGCACCATCCAGAAGTCTATCAGCAATACGATGTCATTTTTGAACGCTCGATTAACCACTCGCGAGCGCTCTACGCCCTGCAGATGTTTAATGACTGGGGTATCACCACCATCAACACGGCGCATGTGGCGCGCATCTGTGGCGATAAGTTTCTCACCACACAGGCGCTTATCACCCATAAGGTGCCGGTGCCGCGCAATATGATGGCGTTTACCCCAGAGTCCGCCTTAGAGGCTATTGAGACACTCGGGTATCCCGTGGTGCTCAAGCCGTGCGTCGGCTCCTGGGGACGCCTGGTGGCCAAGATCAATGATCGCCAGGCCGCAGAGGCGATTCTGGAGCATAAGCAGATCCTCGGCTCCTACCACCATTCTATCTACTACATCCAAGAGTACATCCAGAAACCTGGGCGCGACATCCGCTCGTTTGTGGTCGGTGGTGAAACCATTGCCGCCATCTACCGCACCTCCGAGCACTGGATTACCAATACGGCCCAGGGGGGCAAGGCCACCAACTGTCCCATCAGCGCTGACGTGGATCGCTTGTCACGTGCCGCGGCAGAAGCCGTGGGTGGAGGCCTGCTGGCCATTGATCTGTTAGAATCTCCGGACGGCATGCTGGTGAATGAAGTCAACTACACCATGGAATTCCGTAACAGCATTGACACCACCGGCGTAGACATCCCTGGCCGCATGATTGATTACCTCCTCAAGGAAGCCAAAGTATGAATCGCGTACGGGTTGGCGTGGTGGGTGGCTCTGGCTATATCGGCGGGGAGCTGGTGCGGTTGCTGCTGCAGCATCCAGCCGTCGAACTGGTGCAGGTGACCTCGGAGAGCAACCAGGGTAAATTTGTGCATCACGTGCACCCGAACTTACGCCATCAGACGCGCCTGAAATTCGTCAGCATCAACCAGGTCGAAGCCTGTGACGTGCTCTTCCTGGCCCTGCCGCACGGCATGGCGCAGAAGCGCGTGGCGGACTTTCAGCAGTTGAGCGAGCGCATCATTGATCTCAGTAGCGACTTTCGTCTGCGCGACGCACAGCTCTATAAAACGTGGTATCACCACGATCATGCCTGCCCCGAGTTGCTCCCAGCATTTGTCTATGGCATCCCCGAGCTGCACCGTCAGGCGCTTACGACCGCGAAGCTGGTGACGGGCGCCGGCTGTCTGGCCACGGCCACGATTCTCGGGCTCTATCCGCTGGCCCGCGCCGGGCTGTTGTCCCCCGAGCGGCCACTGGTCATTGAGGCCAAGGTGGGATCGTCGGCAGCCGGCAATGCCCCGAGTCTGGCCTCACATCATCCCGAGCGCCAGGGCGCGGTGCGTTCCTTTGAGCCAACGGGGCACCGCCATACCGCTGAAATACTCCAAGAGTTGAGCGGCTCAGAGCCTTTAACGGTCCACTTTTCGGCGACCTCCATTGAGATGGTACGTGGGGTCTTAACCACGGCGCATGTGTTCCTGGAGCACCCCATGAGCGACCGTGATCTCTGGGGGGTGTACCGCGAAGCGTATAAGAACGAACCGTTTATGCGCATCGTCAAAGAGCGCCAGGGCGTGTATCGCTATCCTGAACCGAAAATTCTCAGTGGTTCGAACTACTGTGACGTGGGCTTTGAGGCTGATCCACACAGCAACCGCGTGGTGGTGATGTGTGCACTCGATAACCTGGTGAAAGGCGGCGCCGGCAATGGGGTCCAGGCCTTGAATTGCATGCTAGGGTTGGAAGAGACCCTGGGCTTGAGTTTCCCGGGTCTGCATCCGGCGTAGATGAGGACAGACCATGATCATTGTCAAAGTTGGTGGCGGCAAAGGTATTGCTCTTGAAGCCGTGTGCCAGGACGTCAGCGCCTTGGTCGGACGCGGTGAACGGCTGATCCTCGTCCATGGTGCCAGCCACGAGACCAATGTGCTCTCCACCGCGCTCGGCAAACCACCCCGCTTCGTGACCTCCATCTCGGGTGTTGAAAGTCGCTACACCGACCGCGACACCCTCGACATTTTCAACATGGCCTATGTCGGCAAGATGAACAAGCGCTTCGTCGAACGCCTGCAGCAGCTTGGGGTCAACGCCGTGGGCCTGTGTGGCGCCGATGGCCGCAGTATGGAAGGCGAGCGCAAGGCCGCTATTAAAGTCATTGAGAACGGTAAACGCAAAGTCCTGCGCGATGATTTCACCGGACGTATCGAAAAAATTAACACCGACCTGCTCACTCTGCTCCTCGACCATGGCTACACGCCGGTGCTGTGCCCGCCAGGGCTGAGTTACGAGAGCGAGATCATCAACGTCGATGGCGACCGTGCCGCCGCCGTGCTCGCCGCCGCGTTCAAGGCCGAGACACTGGTTATTCTCTCCAACGTCCCCGGCCTGCTGCGCGACGTCAACGACCCGGCATCACTGGTGCACAAGATTGACAAGGCACACATGGCCTCGTACATGGACCTGGCACACGGGCGCATGAAGAAAAAGGTCATGGGGGCCGCCGAGGCCCTGGCACAAGGCGTCGGGACGGTGATTATGGGCGATGCGCGGATTGAGCATCCCATCCAACAGGCCTTGCAAGGGCAAGGCACGGTGATACGGTAGGACGGCGTACCGCATGGGCCGTGCCAGCGTCGCGCGCGCTTGCAGCAGTAGCGGAAGGCAGACGTTCCGCGGTGTCGCGTTCCTTGGAACAGGGAGCATACGCAGGCTATTAGCCCGTATAACTTCCCTCGATCATGGCAGCTGAGGAACGGTAGGAGAGAGCTATGCACACCGTAGGACTGCAAGAAGCTGGCGGGCAGCTTGCTGTACTGCTTGACGCAGTAGCCCGTGGTGAGGAAGTGGTCATCATCCGTGACGATGGGGTCACCTTCAAAATTATCCCTGTTCCATCCATAGCCCCGTCCCCTAAATTCGGCAGTGCGAAAGGTCGGGTGCACATCAGGGAAGACTTTGACGCACCCTTGGAAGATTTTCAGGCATATACGCCGTGAGACTTTTACTCGATACGCACACCTTTCTCTGGTTTATTGGCGGCGATGCAGCGCTCAGCCCCTATGCACGTCAGCTCATCGAGGATCGTATCAACGACCGGCTACTCAGTATCGCTAGCCTGTGGGCAATGGCCATCAAAGTCAGTCTAGGTCGCCTCGTAGTGCCCCTCCCGTTCACGGACTTAGTGGCAGAGCATGTCTACGGGAATGCTATGGAGCTCTTCGGGATTGCGCCCCGTCATTTGGATGTCCTGACGACATTACCTTTGTATCATAAGGATCCTTTTGACCGTCTGATTATTGCCCAAGGACAAGCCGAGGACATACCGATTCTGAGTCGCGATCCAGCGTTTGACGATTAGGCGATTCAGCGTTTGTGGACCTGAACAGGCGTCTTTCTCCATCAGCAATTTCCACCATAAGGAGCACGCATGGCAGCCTTCCAAGACCTTGAAGAACGCTACTCCAGTGGTGTGTACGCCAAACGCGGTGTGACCATCGTGCGCGGCGAGGGCACACGCTTGTGGGATGACCAGGGCAAAGAATATATTGACTGCGCTGCCGGCATGGGTGTGGCGAGCCTCGGGCATGCGCATCCGGCGGTTGCCGCCGCCGTCACCGAGCAAGCCAAAACGCTCATTACCTGTCCCGAAATGTTTTACAACGACCGTCGGGCCACACTCCTGGAAAAACTGGCCGCAGTCACGCCGCCAGGCTTGAACCGGTTTTTCCTGTGCAACTCTGGTACCGAAGCCATTGAAGCGGCGATCAAATTTGCCCGCATGAGTACCGGCAAAGTCGACATCATCGCCGCCAATCGGGGCTACCATGGCCGTACCCTCGGTGCCTTGGCCGCGACCTGGGATCCGCACCACCGTGAGCACATTGGCCCCCTACCGCCAGGTTTCCGGCATGTGCCCTATGATAAACTGGATGCCATGGAAGCAGCGCTGACCGACGATACGGCCGCCGTACTCTTGGAAATCGTCCAGGGCGAAGGCGGCGTGCGGCCTGGCAGCGCGGCGTATTTGCAGGGTGTGCAGGCCCTATGCCAGCAACGGGGCGTGCTGCTCATCGTCGATGAAGTGCAGACCGGCTATGGTCGTACCGGGAAATTCTTTGCCTGCGAACATTACGACATCCAGCCGGACATCCTGACCATGGCCAAAGCCATGGCCGGCGGTATCCCCATGGGCGCCATGGCCATTGGCGCGCGCGTGCAGACCGTGCATAAAGGCGCGCACAGCTCCACCTTTGGTGGCAATCCCCTGGCCTGTGCCGCGGCGCTGGCGGTGCTTGATGTGATGCAGGAACAGCACCTCCCTGAACATGCGGCGGAAATGGGCGCCTACTTCATGGAGCGCTTGCGCGGCATGGGCTCCTCCAAAGTGCGCGAAGTGCGCGGCCTGGGGCTGATGATCGGCATGGAAATGAAGGAAAAAGTCGCCCCGCACCTGCGTGGGCTGATGGAGCGCGGTGTCATGGCCCTGGCCGCTGGGGTGACGGTGTTACGCTTTCTGCCGCCGCTGACCATTACGCAGGAGGAGGTGGATACGGTGGTGGACAAGGTCGCTGAGGTGGTGCGATGAATCACGAGGTGGAATTACTGCGGGAGTTGGTCAGCATTGCCAGCCCTTCAACCCAGGAGCATGCCGCCAGTGCGTATCTGGCGGAAGCCATGCGCGCGCGGGGCTATGATGAGGCATTTGTTGACGAGGCGGGCAATCCGGTAGGCATCTGGGGCACAGGCCCGCGTGAGATTGTCTTGCTGGGGCATATTGATACGGTGCCAGGGCATATCCCGGTACGCCAGGAGGGCGATCTACTACATGGGCGTGGCAGCGTCGATGCCAAAGGACCGCTGGCCTGTTTCGTCTCGGCGGTGGCGCGTCTGCCCAAGAGCAACCAGTATCGCCTGGTGGTGATTGGCGCCGTGGAAGAAGAAGCGGCCTCGTCCAAGGGCGCACGGCACGTGATTGAGCGCTATCACCCGGAATGCTTTATCATTGGCGAACCAAGTCAATGGCATGCCGTGACGCTAGGCTATAAGGGGCGGCTGCTGGTGGACTACACGCTACGCCATGACATGGCGCACTCTGCCGGTCAACTGGCCTCGGGGCCGGAGATGGCGGTGGAGTTCTGGAACACCGTGACGCGCCATGCCGCCGAGTACAATGTGGGGCGGGCCGTGTTTGACGCCCTCGATACGTCGTTGCGCTCCATCTACACCACTAGCGACGGTCTGCAAGAGGTGGTGACGCAACGCATTGGCCTGCGTCTCCCCCTGGCGTATGACATTGAGGCGCTCCAGACTTATATGCACGAGCAGGCAGGGGAAGCCTCCTTGGCGTTCTCAGGCTATGAAATCGCCCATAAATCGGACAAGAACAATCCACTGGTGAAAGCCTTCCTCAAAGCTATCCGCGAGCAGGGTGGTGATCCCAAGTTCAAAGTCAAAACGGGCACGTCGGATATGAATGTCTTAGCGCCACATTGGCGCTGTCCGGTGGTGGCCTATGGTCCTGGGGATTCGTCTCTGGACCACACGCCGCATGAACATATCAACCTGCAGGACTACAGTCGGTCTATTGCGGTCTTGACGCGTGTGCTCCATCTGCTGGTCGAGACCACGCCTGCGGCGGCGTAGGCCCTCCTCAAGTCCACGGGGGCGTGTGTGGCCAGGATGAGCCCGACGTTGTACTGCCCAATACTCCCTGAAGAGAGTAAAAGTTATGACCACGAAAAAGCTGGCCATCGTGACCTACGGTTGCCAGATGAACAAATACGACTCCGAGCGCATTGTGGGTTTGCTGCAGCAGGACGCCTATGAGCTCACCGACGCGCTTGACGAGGCCCATCTGGTCTTGCTCAATACCTGTAGCGTGCGCGAGAAGGCAGAACAAAAGTTTTATAGCGAGCTCGGGCATCTCAAACGCTTGAAGCAGCAACGCCCTGAGATGCTTATTGGCGTCTGCGGCTGTATTGCCCAGCGCGCCCGTGGCGAAATCCTTGCCCGTGCACCGTATGTCGATCTGGTGTTTGGCACGCTCAACGTCAGCCGTGTGCTTGAGCTGGTGCGCCAAGTGGAAGAACAACGGCAGCCGGTCCTGGAAATCACCGACCGCGTCCTCGACGATGATTTAGGCGCCCTTCCCGTGGCGCGTGACAGCCACGTGACGGCATTTGTCAGCGTCATGCACGGCTGCAACAAGCACTGCTCCTTCTGTGTGGTGCCCAGTACACGCGGTCCGCAGGTCAGTCGCCCGCCGCAGATCGTGCTCGACGAAATTCGCGGCCTGGCGCAAGCCGGTTATAAAGAAGTGACCCTTGTGGGACAAAACGTCAACGCCTATGGGGTGGACATGCGCCCACGCCAGATGGATTTTGCTGACCTGCTGGCAGCGGTCAATGCCATTCCTGGCCTGGAACGCATCCGCTTTGTCACCTCACATCCGCTTGATTTCACCCCGCACCTGATTGCAGCGTTGGCCACCTGCGAGCACGTCTGTGAAGCGCTGCATTTGCCGTTTCAAGCCGGGGCTGATCGGATCTTAAAATTGATGCGCCGGGGCTATACGGCCGAGGCGTACCTGGACTTGATCGCGCGCATCCGGGCCGCGGTGCCTGATATGGCCCTTTCAACGGATGTCATCGTGGGTTTTCCTGGGGAGACGGAGGAAGAATTTCTCGCCACCAGGCGAATGCTGGAACTGGTGCGTTTTGACACCATTTTCCTGTTTAATTATTCCGAACGTCCGGGCACGGTGGCCCCCGACATGCCCGAACAGATACCGCATGAGACCAAGCAGCGCCGTTTTGAGAGCTTATTGAACATGCAGAAGCGTATTGCCCTGGCGGCGAACCTGCCGTATGAAGGGCAGACGTACGAAGTGCTGGTGGAGGGACCAAGTAAGAAAGACGCGGCGAAACTCACCGGACGCACGCGTACCAACAAGATCCTCAACTTTGCTGGTGACCCGGCGCTCATTGGCGAGTTAGTGCCGGTACGGGTTACGCGGGCGGGCCTGTATGCGCTGGACGGCGAACTGGCCACGGCGGGTTCCCTGGCTTTACCGCTCCTCGGAGGCTAAGAGGATGAGTATGCTGATCATTCTCCTGCTGATGATTGCCTCACTGGTGCTGGTCTTTATGGGCCTGGCTACCGACATTACCATCTGGACGCAAGGCACGTCGCCCTTGACGCACCAACTCCTGACCTACGCCGGACTGCTGGTGACGTTGTTGGCGCATATCGTGGCCTTTCTCTATATTATTGGCCTGCGCAATCTGCTCCTCATGCCGCCACCCGACGAGGATAACGAGGAAGCCGAGATGCAGACCAAGTAACGCGGTGTCCAGGCAAGGAGACCTGCCCATGGACCTCATGCCGTCGCATACCTTCCGTGCCGTGAGCTACCCCCTGCGTCTCTATGCCGGGGTGGAGGCCTTGCGGCATCTGCCTGAGGAAGTCCGGCGCCACAAGGCGCAGCGGGCCTTCGTGGTGTGCGGGCAGACCGTGGCGCACCAGACGAATCTCCTGACCCGTGTGCAAGCGCAGCTCGGTCCGCTGTATGCCGGGGCGTTCACCGCTATGGATAAGGATTCGACCTGGCCAGCGGTCGAACGCGGCACAGCGGCGGCACGGGCAGCGGCGGCGGACTTACTCATTGCCATTGGCGGTGGCAGCGTCATAGTGGGCACGCGGGTCATGGCCATTCTTCTGGGGGAACAGGGTGATCCGTTTGCCCTGATGACGCAGTACCCCGAGGGCCAACCGGCGTATAGTCCACGCCTGCTCGCCCCGAAGCCGCCAATTATCAATGTGCTCACCACGCCAACGACGGCGATGAATCGCGCCGGTTCCGGGCTCAAGCACGACGGGCTCGATCATCGTATGGAATACTATGATCCCAAGACGCGCCCCGTGGCCCTGTTCTGGGACGCGGAAGCTCTGCTGACAGCCCCGTTGGCCCTGGTGCGTTCCACCGCCACGACGACGTTCTCCGGCACGCTGCGGCAGTTGGGGCAGCCGCAGATGAATCCGCTGGTCGAAGGCGACCGCCTGCAGGCTTTTCGCCTCTTGCATCAGGCCCTGCCGCGTCTCGTGGCGGCCCCAGACGATGCGGCGTTGCGTCTGGACCTGTGCACCGCCGCCTTCCTCGACAATCGTGCCGCGGACGATGGCACCGACCGCCGCCGTGAGCGGGATCGCACCGCCAGCTGCGCCTATGCCCTGGCCACGGCGTTGCACATCCGCTACCACCACGTGCCGCAGGGGGAAGCCACCTCGGCCGTGATGCCGACCGTGACCCGCCTGCCCCCACCGGATGACCTGCAGGTGGCGCAGCGCATTGCCAGCGCCCTCCAGGTGTGGCGCACTGGCATGTCGTCTCCCGAAGCGAGTACGGCCACAGCCACGGCGCTCGCCGCGTTTTATCAGGGGTTGGGTATGCCGACGCGGTTACGTGATCTCGATATTCCCCAGGCCGACCTCGTCCTGCTGGCCCAGGATACGCTAAAGAATTTCAATGCCAATCCGGGGGCGCGCGCGGAGGGCTACGCGGCGGAGATGCTTGAGCTGCTGCAAGCCGCATGGTGAGGGGCTCTGGCAGCCAGCCCTGGGGACCGACTAAAGCCGGAACGACTGACACAACTCAGGAGTCAGACCAGGTGTGTACAGGATCTGCTTCAGGCGGTCCAAAGCGTAAGCGCGCGCCTCGGTGCGCGGCATCCTCTTCTTGGCGGGCCAGGCCTCACGAGGCTTGCCAACGAATCAGCAGCCTGGTCAGGCCCGCTGGGGTCTGCAGATACAAGGGGGTGTGCTGGAGGCCCATGACGGTTTCCGCCCGCCCAATGATGCTGCCAGCGGGATTGGTGGCCTGGAGCAGCACGCGAGCGCCGTCCCACTGCGCGGTCACGGTGACCCGGCCCACTGCGGGGATGTCGACGGTGCCCAGCTCGGTGGCCGCGTGCGGGTGCGCGGACGGCACAGAGACGACCAACTCGACGTCGGCCCAGGCGGGAGACAGCCAGGCCAGCAGGAGCAGCAACGCGTGGCAGACGCGTAGAGGCCACGGGGCTCTCTGGCACTCGGGACGCACGCGGGGCGCTCTCCCTGAGAGAGCAAGCGCCCTCACCGTGCGTGCCGCTGACAGGCCGTCGTTGTCTTCACTACCTTTTTGTTGTAAATAGCTTGCGACAAGGAGGTTCATATGCTCGATGTCATCATTATCTGGGATTTGCCTGATGATCCCGACGGTAATGTGTGGCACATTCCCGAACACGATATCACTCCTGATGAGGTCGAGGACGTCCTCCGTGATCGTGACAGCGAAGACGCTTTCAGCAGGTCATCAGGACGGCCGATTACCTTCGGATATACCGCCAGGGACGTTATCTCGCCGTGGTATGGGAACACGTTGATGACAATCCATTAACAATATATCCCATTACGGCCTATGATGCTCCACAGCGGTAAGGGAGCTGCGCACAACCATGAAACGCATGTACCGTCAGAGCGAGTCTTCGCCTGAAGACAAGGCCCGCTTGCAGGCTCTCCGAGACCACTGGCAAGCCACACGCCCGTCCTTGGAGGAGCTGGTCGCCTCCGGGGAGTATACCGCACCCCTCAAACATGGCAGCACGCTGGATGCGATGCCTCTCGCCGCGCTGTTGAAGCAAGCACGGCAAGAGGCACATTTGACTCTTGTGGAGGTTGCCACACGTTGCGGTCTCGATCCTATGGCTCTGCTGCAGCTGGAACAGGGGGTGTACGAACAGACGACCCTCACGACGCTGAGTCATCTGGCGCACGCCTACGGCAAACGACTCGTGATCCAGCTTGTCGACGAAGCCTGAGACACCTCGGCCCCGTGGCGTGCAGGCTCCGGTGGCGTGCGCGCCTTGCGAGACGTTTTGCTGCTGCGCAGCAAGGCGTGCTTCACCCCGACCCAAACGCTTCGTGTTCTGGATGGAGCACTGCATGCGACATCTCGTAGGGCGAGGCATGACAGCCACCGCCCCTCACTGGTCCAGCGACACTTTGGCATAGACCTCAAATAACAGGAGAGTACAGTGAATCGAGGGGATAGGAATGCCGTCCTGGATGTCATCGGTTTCTGCCAGGAGCCAGGTGTTGTCCTGCTGGCGCGTATAATGCACCACATGGCATCGTTCCTGAGCAACCAGGAGATAGGCTTGCAATGACGCCAGGGTGCGATACTGTTCAAATTTCCCTCCCCGGTCATAATCTGCCGTGGATGGTGACAGCACTTCGACGAGCACGATGGGATTGAGGAGGGTATCGACATCGGCGTCTTCAAAGCGCGGTGCGTCACACACGACGACCACATCGGGATAGGTATACAGTCCGGTGCGACTGATCTTGACGCGCATGTCACTGGTATACACTTCACAAGGGTGCTGTCGCAGTTGCGCCCGCAGCTCGGCGCCGATATTTAAGGCAATGAGGTTGTGGCGTCGACTCGCCCCAGCCATGGCAAACATTTCGCCGTCAACATATTCGCTCTTACAGAGGGCTTGCCGTTCTATGACGAGATATTCCTCGACGGTCAGACGGGCTTTTGCTGGTGATGGCATACCATATCTCCTCTGCGCATCACCATAGCACGCCGGCGGAGAGTGGACAACTGGCCGTGCCGCCGTACCGTCACAGAGGCGCCGCACCTGGCAACCGCTGGCGGTCTGGCGTCGGGACCAGACCGCGCGCGTGTAGGGTCATTGAGTTGTCCAGTGTGGGCAAGAGACAGAGCCGTTTTCCTGGGAGCGCGGGCGTCTCGCCCGCTCCGGATGCGGGCGAGACGCCCGCGCTCCCAGGCACCTGTCGCGCCACCATCGACAACTGCATGACCCTGCCGGCGCGCCGTGGCTCACGGGGTCCAATTGGCTTCCACCAGGAATTGCGAGAAGCCGTATGGAATCGTCACCACCGCCGTGGCCGTGGAAGACGCCAGCGTGCCGGACAGCGGTGTGGAGTGGAACGTCAGCGTATCCGTGGAGTTGAACAGCACGGTGACACGCACTACGGTGCCCGGTGGCACGCCATGCGCGGCAATGTCGAGCGTGGTGGGGGTATCCGCCTCCAGCACCACATCGGCGTTGCTCAGGCTGCCGGTAGGCGTTTCTGGGACCAGCACATCGCCTACTCTGACGATCCGCACGGGCTGGCGGCTGGACGGCAAGAAGACCACGTCCGGCGTCGAGAGCACGAGGGGGCCTGTCGAGCCTGTCAGGGCAGCCTGAAACGCTTCGACACGGACACGGCCAACGGAACCAGCGCCGCCGGGCAAATTACTGCTTGTGCCATTCCCCCCATTGGCCGAGAGTGTGCCGCTGACGCTGACGCTGGGTGCGATCAAGCGCATGCTGCCACTGCTGCCGCCACCGCCACCGGGCGCATTACCACTCGAGGCAATAAGCCCGCCATTACCCCCGTTCGCACGGATCGTGCCATTCACCTGAATCCTGTCGCTACTGGCAATCAGGATCGCTCCACCTCCGGCACCGCCCCCGGCGCCATAGAGGCCGCTGTATGCCCAGCCGCCGGCGCCGCCTAAGCCACCAAGCAACGGCAGGACAAAGGCATTGCCATAGGCGCGTCCACTCCCTGCCAGGAGACCACTTGCGGAACCGTTCCCACCGGGAGCAACATGGCCAGCGCCACCGCCGCCGCCAGATGATGATGGTATATATGCTGTCATGCTGCAACGCAGCAGTGCGCGGGGTGCTTCTCGTGGAGGACCAGGCCTCACGAGGCTTGCCAACGAATCAGCAGCCTGGTCAGCCCGGCTGGGGTCCGCAGGTACAAGGGGGTGTGCTGGAGGCCAAGAACGGTTTCGGCCCGCCCAATGATGCTGCCAGCGGGATTGGTGGCCTGGAGCAGCACGCGAGCACCGTCCCGCTGCGCGGTCACGGTGACCCGCCCCACTGCGGGGATGTCGACCGTGCCCAACTCGGTGACCGCTTGCAGGTGTGCGGACGGCACGGAGGCGACCAATTCGGTATCGGCCCAGACGGGAGACAGTGAGGCCAGTAGGAGCATCAAGGCGTGGCAGACGCGTAGAGGCCACCGGGCTCTCGGGCATGTAGGGTTTGCCGGATGCCCCCGATGGGCAGGTGTGACACAGTGCTGCACGCCACGCGTCAGGCTCTTTCCAGTCGCTTGCACGTGATGGTTAGGCCTGGGATCTGGCACAGACATGGCATTGGCCTCGGGTATTTGTCTTCGGACTCGGGCTCGAGGAGCTGTATCTACCGCGCGAGCAGGCCGTGGTGCCGGCATCGGAGTGCTTACCAGAAGCGCTGTATAGGATACGCATCCAATGCAGGGTCGGCACTCACAATGGGCATCTGTTCAACGATAGCCTGGGCAATCAGCAAGCGATCAAACGGATCACGATGGTGCAAAGGCAAGGTCGACACGACAATGAGCGGTGCTATGGTGATTGGTAAGAGTTCAATATCATCCCGTGTGAGCTGTTGGGTCATGAGCCCCTCGATTGGCACCGCCACTGTCAGTTTGCCGAGCTGCAACTTGATGGCGATTTCCCACAGACTCGCGACGCTGAGCCACAATGCATTGTCGGCCTCCAGGAGGTCTTTCCCCTGGTGACTGAGCTGTGGGCTGTCATCAAGGAACCACAGAAAGGTATGGGTATCAAGAAGAAGTTTCATTGCATATAGGCTCGGAAATCCTCAAGTGGGGCATCAAAATCACTCGCCATGGTAATCAAACCTTTGGCGCTCCCAGCTTTGCGGCGCGCTTTGGGTGCTGCGACACGTATGAGTGTCAGCACAGGTTTTTCGTCTTGGGTGATGACAATCTCTTCACCGCCAAGCGCCATGTCGATGAAGTCGGCCAAATGCTGTTTTGCTTCATGAAGATCAATATGATGCATAGCACTGCACCTCTACATCACGCCTCTAATAAAGGACGACAAATTGTCCGGTATAACGCCGGAGAAGCTGGGTACGTTCCTGACGAAACACCTGCGTCTCAGCCGCCAGCAGGTCTTCTGGAGCGCTAAGCGGTGCGAGGATTGTCTTGCCCTGCGATGTTGCCATGTTGCGTCGTCTCCAATGACCCTTGTATCCATGACCGTATGCCCATCACCATAGCACGCCGGCGGAGGGTGGACAACTGGTCGTGCCGCCGTACCGTCACGGAGGCGCCGCATCTGGCAACCGCCGGCGGTCTGGCGTCGGTACCAGACCGCGTGCGTGTAGGGTCATTGAGTTGTCCAGTGTGGGCAAGAGACAGAGCCGTTTTCCTGGGAGCGCGGGCGTCTCGCCCACTCCGGATGCGGGCGAGATGCCCGCGCTCCCAGGCACCTGTCGCGCCACCATCGACAACTGCATGACCCTGCCGGCGCGCCGTGGCTCACGGGGTCCAGTTGGCTTCCACCAGGAATTGCGAGAAGCCGTGTGGAATGGTCACCACCGCCGTGGCCGTGGAAGACGCCAGCGTGCCGGACAGCGGTGTGGAGTTGAACGTCAGCGCTTCCGTGAAGTCGAACAGCACGGTGATGCGCACCACGGTGCCGGGTGGCACGCCACGCGCGGCAATTTCGAGCGTGGTGGGGGTGTTCGCCTCCAGCACTACATCGGCGTTGCTCAGGCTGCCCGTTGGATTCTCTGGGACCAGCACATCGCCAATTCTGACGATTCGCACGGGCTGGCGGCTGGACGGCAAGAAGACCACGCCTGGCGTCGCGAACGTGGCCGAGCCTGTTGGGCCTGTAAGGCCAATCTGAAACGCTTCGACACGGAGACGACCTGGGGAGCCAGCGCCGCCAGGAAGAGAACCGTTTGAACTACCCCCATTGACCGAGAGTGTGCCACCACCGCTAACGATGGGTGCGATTAAACGAATGCTTCCACCGCTGCCGCCACCGCCCCCAGAAGCACCTCCATTGAATAAGACATGGCCGCCACCCCCGTTCGTACGGATCGTCCCATCCACCAGAATCCTGTCGCTACTGGCAATCAGGATCGCTCCACCTCCGGCACCGCCCCCGGCACCATACAAGCTGCCGCCGTTGTGCCCGCCTCCGGCGCCGCCGGAGCCACCAAGCAACGGTAGGAGAAAGGCATTGCCATAGGCGCGCCCACTCCCTTCCAGGACACCACCACCTGCGGCACCGTTGCCGCCGGGACCGACATGGCCAGCGCCACCGCCGCCGCCAGTGACCACCGAGTGGACCTGACCCCCACCTGGCCCGCCGCCGGCTTGGGCTGGGGTGTTGAAGCGCGCCGCAGGGCCACCCGCAAACCCCCCTGCCCCTGGCATGGCAACCACCGCATTGGATTGCCCGTTGCCATCGGGATGCCCATTGCTGCCATTCAGATCAATCAGCCCATTAATTTGTACGGCCCCGGTGGCGAGCCAGACCACTGGCCCGTGCAGCGACCTGGTCATATCGATCGTGACGCCCGAAGCAATGGTGATCGTGGTAAAGTGATACACTCCATCGCCGTCAGGATCGAGCTGACGGCCCATACTGGCAGGGTCAAAGAATTGATATGTGCCGGGGGTGGTGATCGTGAGAGCCCCCTCCGAGCCGTCTGAGCCGCTGTTGAAGGCCGGTTGCGCGGTGGCCACGCCACTCCAGGGCAGACATAAGGCCAGGGCCAGACTCAATCCGGCGTGTGTGACGCCTTGCATGATGGCTTTGTAGCGATAGGGCATGAGACATCTCCTCTCTGCAGGGAATCCTCTGCGTGTGTAAAAAGGTCAACACGTGCTGTACGCTCGCGCCTTGAGTGTACAGAGCCTCTCTTAGTGCATCTCCACCGGAGTGCTTGGGGCCATCCCTGGGAGCGCGGGCGTCTCGCCCGCCTTCGGAGCGGGCGGGACGCCCGCGCTCCCAGGAACAGGCCATTGCACAAGAGGAGCTGTGGAAGTGCACTAGATGTCCATTTCGTAAGTCCTGCGCCAGTGCCCCCCTGGGAACGCCGGGCTCCAGCCCGGCTCCCGAAGCCACGCTGGAGCGTGGCGCTCCCAGGAAAAACCCTGGAGAACTGGTAGCGTATTTATGAAACGGACATCTAGGGACATGGAACACCCCCGCCAAGCCGGCACACCGAGAAAAACTGTGTGGCCCGGCCATTCTCTAACCCTGGGCCGGAGGCGTTGTAGACCGAGAGCAGCATGCTGACCTGCCCCAACTCCAGCCCGGGTGCCGCTTGATTCTGCACCGAGACCAGCTCCCCCGTCACCTGCCCACTCTCGACACCTGGGACAACCAGATTCTGCACACTGATCAGCCGTCCCATCCGCAGGCTCGGTGGGATGCTGCTGGCATCAAGTGGGTTAGAGCCCTCCGTCACTTCAATACCATCACTGAAGCCATCCCCGTCGCTATCGTGATTGGCAGGATTGGTGCCGCGCGCCACTTCCTCTGCACTGGGTAAGCCGTCAAAATCTGGATCGTCGGCACTGTTAAAACTGAACAGCAGCAGCGCCCCACTCACAAAACCCGCCGCACTGGCACGCACCGTGGTACTGCCAGCCGTGAGGCCGCTCACCGTCACCTGACCCAGGGCGCTGCCGCTGGGGATGGTGATGGTGCTCGGGGAGTTGACCCGGATAATGCCAGCGTTATCGCTACTGACACTCACGCTCACCCCACCACCAGGGGCTGGTGCGGGCAGACGCACTTGCAGGGTAGCCACGCCTCCCAGCGGCACCGCATGGCTGCCCAGCAGGGTCAGGCTGAGCGCCCCCTCGGTCGACAGGTTGAGGGTTTTCTGGAGATACCCACTGGCCCGGCCATCCACCGTGACGCTGGTCGTCCCGGGTGTGGCGCCGCCCGTGATGTTGAACGTGGCGCTGCTCTGGCCCTCAGTAATGGCGAGGGCAGACGGCGTGACCGTGACCACACTGGGGTTGGCCACAGACAAGGCAAAGGTGGCGCCGCCCGGCGGGGCCGGTTGCGCCAGGGTCAGCGTCGCCGCCACGGTCTGGCCCAGCCGCACCGAGGGATTGGAGAGGGTGAAATCCCGCAGCGCCACCGTCACCGCACTGCTATCGCCGCTGGCGCCAGGGGCCGAGGCCGCGATGGTTGCCGTACCGGCCTGGATTGCTGCGGTCACAGAGACTGGCGTGCTGGTGGCGCCAGCGGGTACGAGCACACTGCTGGGCACACTGGCGATGGCGCTATCACTGCTCAGCAGATCGACCTGTTGACCACCTTGACTGGCCGGAGCATCCAGGGTGACGGTGAACACGACCTGGCTACGGGTGAGGGTGGCCAGCGTTTCTGGGGTCAACGTCAGGATTGGCACGCGTGCCAGCACGGTGAACGTGCCGCTGGCCGCCCCACCGGGCGTGGTGACCGTGACCGTGCGTGGTCCCACCGGCGCATCAAGGGCAATGTCAAAGCGCACGTTCAGTAGTGTACTGCTTCCGCCCCCAAGCTGCACCAGGTTCACGCCGGTGCCATCCATGGTGAGCGACGTCAGGGGGGACAGTCCAGTCCCCGTCAGTTGCGCGGTGACGCTACTATTCTGCCTACCGCTGGCTGGCAGGATAGCCGCTAGCGTCGGGGGCTCTTGCAGGACGGTAAACGGCCGACTGGCACTGCCACCGGTTGTCGTCAGGCCGAGGGTGGTGGCACCGAGTGACGCGGTCGGCGTGATCGTGATGTTCGCCACCACCGTGGTGGCCGTGGCACTCACGATGGCGCCACTGATCCCCACATTGCCGGAAATGATGCCGGTGGTCGTGGCCAGGTTCGTCCCTGTAAAAGTCACTTCCAAGGTCGTACCACGCAGGCCACTGGTTGGCGTCAGGCTGGCCAGCGTTGGCGCTGGGACCGCCGTGGTGCTGAAGGTGCTGGTAAACGCGGTCGCCAGGCCATGGCCCGCCAGGTCGCGAATGCCATTGGCCCGCAGGCTGAGGGTGTATGTTTGATTGAGGGCGAGGGGTTGCGTTGGGGTGAAGGTAAAGCCGGTCGAGCCATTCAGGGTCAAACTGCCAGGAATGGCGGCGCCACTGCTGAGCGCGGCATTCAGACTGTTCACCGTGGCCGGATCGATCACCTCATTGAACAGCACGCTGATCGAGGCGTTCTGCGGCACATTGGTGGCGCCGTTGGGAATGCTCACCCCGACGGCCTGAGGACGGGTCGCATCGTAAAAGACCACCAGCGGACTGCCATGGATGTCCCGCGTCGTGGCCGGCGAGGCATTGCCGGAGGCATCCGTGGCAATCACCTGCAGCGTGTTACTACTGTCCGGTGTCAGGGGCGCCATGATGCTGAAGAGGCCGGTGCTCGGTGCGGCCTGGACGGTGGCGGGGGCCACACCGCCGGTGAGCGCCACCACAGAGGCAGGCTCCGCGGTGCCGCTCACTGGCACACTGGCCTGATTGGTCAGTGGCGGCACGGGATTGACCTGCGGCGCCGTCGGCGCGGTGCTGTCGGGCGGGATTGTACGGAAGCTCAAGAGCCGCACGCCCACCGGTGGCGTTTGTAAGGGGTTGCCACAGGTGTCACGCAGGTCGTCGGTGAGGCGCACGAAGATGTCGGTGTTGGCTGGCAGCGGCCCGGCAGGGGTGAAGGTCAAGCGCCGCACCTGGTCACTGAAGGCCAGGGTGCCGGGTACGAGGGTGCCGCCGGTGAGATCACCGCCGGCCACGGTGGCGCCCGCCAGGACGACCACACTCCCGGCCAGGGGATTGGCCGGGTCAACACGGACGCTCCCGGTGTCCATGCCATGGCTAAACAGCACCACAATGGCCGTATTCAGTGGCTGCTCGATGGCGCCATCCGTCGGCGTGAGCAGGGTCGCGATGGGCGGCGTGGCACCCGTGCAGAGCTGGGCCGTCGAAAACGTCCAGCTAAAGGTTGTCGCCAACTGCGCCCCGGCAGCCGCCCGGCACACGGCGCGTCCGCCAACCGCGCTACTGGTCCCGACCAGCGTGGCCCGGTACGTGGTCTCGGGCCGGAGAAATGCCTGGCTCAGCGGCTGCTCGAGCCCGAGACGCAACACCGCGGTCGTGGTGTCAGGCGCATTGCTGTTGACCAGCGTCAACGCGGTGGGGACATGACGCACCGGTTGTCCGAAGGCATCAAGTTCCTCCAGATAAAACGTGCCCGCTTGCACGAGATCAGCCGCAATGACCTGGAGGCCCTGGGCGGGATTCTGCGGGTTGATCGGCGCCGTGACGACGTTGGTAAAACGATCCGGCTCCAGACAGGCCGTGTGCGGCGTCAAGGTGGCGAGGACCGAGGCCGTCAGCGGCACATTGGGCTGTCCATTGAGCGGATTAATGGCCAGGACCACGGGCGGTGCGCCGGGCGCTGGCGGGGTGAACTGCGCCGGAATGGTGTTGGCGACCAGACAGTCGGTGCCGCCAGGGCCGGTATCAACGGTCAACATGACGTTTTCACTGGCCACCGCCTGGCAGGCAATGATCTCGCCCTGCACCAGCGAGCGCACCAGGAAGGCCGCAGAGACCGTCTGCCCGGCCTGGATCTGGCCCAGGGTGCGGATGGCCCGGTTGTCGGGCAGTAGGGCGCCCTGGTCATCGACGAGCTCGATACGGCCACCGCCGACCAGTTCGAGGCTGGTATAGAGGGCTGGCCGTGCGGAGCGGTTGGTGATGTCGATGGTCAGTTGGTAGATCTCATTAAGGGCCACATCAGGGCCTTGCGGGTTACTGGGATGATGCACCATCACGGCCAGTTCTGGCGGACCAAAGACCTGGACACTGGTGCTGCGACTGCCACTAAAGGGCACCGGCTGTGGCAGTCCTCCGCCAGTAATAAAACCAACGAAATCGACCGTGACGTCATGGGTACCAATGCTGTCGCCACGCAGGATAAATTGCCCGGTCCCCGTCGCACCGGGCAGGATGGTGCCGAGGGTGAGATGATCCACGGCATCCGCGGTGGTGATGGTGGCCACATCGCTGCCCTGCCCGGCACGCACCGGGCTGAGCCCGGCTGGCACACGCATATCGGCGCCCACGTCGGTGAGGTGAAAACTGTCTGAAGCATTAAAAATGCGCAGGGTGGCCTGGAAGAACTCTTTCAAGGTCTTGATACGGCCATCGAAGATGATCACCCCTGGGATGGTCTGGCCCTCGGGATGCGCCAGCGTGGGCGGGAGGGTGATGCCAAGCACCACGGCCGAGCCGCCACCGCCACCGCCGCCACCGCCGCC
>SXND01000095.1 GCA_005777235.1 Pseudomonadota bacterium | reverse complement strand
GGCGACACCATATCGGCAGACTGCAATGCGGCCCAGAACATCGCACAGCGCGCCGCAGTCAAGCGGCGCATGGTAGCGCAGCCGCACCAGCTTCGGCTGGCGCTGGTGGAAGCCAGCGCCAAGCTCCCGCCAGACCGCTTCTCAGCGGTTGGCGGGAGTGGTGGACAGGCTCCGGACTCCACGCTTCTCTAGGTTTGGGCTGTGACGCGCACACTCTTGTGCCCCGTCCGCGTTGCTCGCAAGTCCAGAAATGCCATGACACGTAATATATATAAGATGTTGCAGCACTTGCAGGTGACGATTATAGGGCACCACGCGATGCTGTCAAGACCATGGCACGATGTGCTGGCGAACAGCCAGACCGCCATCAGATCAGAGCGCAGGACATGACAGACACGGGGAGCAAACGGGGCAGCGGGAGCCCCACCCCAATTTGGAAATCCCCGATGGGTGTGATACAGTAACATCATACCTAGGCTGTGATACTGTGCTGTATCTATGTTCTGGGTGTAATGTCCCGCTTGACGGGCGATGTAGTATACAGTCACGTGCATGCTGTAACGAGCTTTGCAGTGTACGGGAGAAAAGAGATGATTACCATTACCGATGCCGCTGCCACCAAGATCCGCGAACTCGCCCCAGATGATATGCAGGACAAATATGCGCTCCGTATGCGTGTGGTCGGAGGCGGCTGTTCAGGTCTACAATACCAGATGGGCCTTGAGGAAGAGCACGCCCCGACAGACAAGGTACTGACGTGCAATGGTGTCAGGGTGTTTGTGGATATGAAGAGTGCGCTGTATCTCGCTGGCGCCGAAGTCGATTACATTGACGGTTTGATGCAGTCGGGTTTCAAGATTTCCAACCCGAATGCCAAGACGACCTGCGGTTGCGGGCAGTCCTTCCACTAGGCTGACCGTCGTCTGTCGTATCCGCGCCTGTTCTGGGTCTCACAGAGCAGGCGCGCGTGCCCTCGGACCTTGTATGGTTGTGGCCCGCGTTTCTTGACGCTCTCACCCAACTCCCAACTGTTGACAGTCTCCAAAAGCATCGGGTAAACTAGAGCCCGCCTCGAACCGACATGCCTAGAAGGAGTTGTCACTATGTTGGATGGGTTTTACAACGCTTTTTGGTTTCTCGTTATCGGGCTGATTTTCGTAGCGCTGAACCTCTTTATTAGTAGTCTCATTCGTCCTTCAGATCCCCATACCGAGAAGCTGCTGCCCTATGAGTGTGGTGAAGAGTCCACCGGCACGGGTTTTGTGCGCTTTAATCCGCGTTTTTACATCATCGGGCTCGTCTTTTTAATCTTCGACATTGAAACGGTGTTCATTTTTCCCTGGGCGGTCATCTTGAAAGGCGCCGGGCCGTTTGTGCTGATTGAGATGGCGGTCTTCTTGGCGATTCTGGTCGTAGGGCTGGTATACGCGTGGGGCAAGCGGGATCTCGAGTGGATCAAGCAGCCAACCCGTTGGCAGTGAGCCTAGTGCGTTGAGGGGAGGAGGTCGGGGTGGTTGAGTGGGTCGCGTGGTTACTGAGCACGATTGCGGCGTGTATTCTGCCGTTTCTCAAAACATGGACGTGGATACCCTGGTATACCATCGCGCTGGTACACGTGGCAGGCGCGTTGATCGGGTTTATCTCCGTCATGGCGATGTTTCTGATTTGGCTGGAGCGTAAAGTCTCGGCGCATATGCAGGATCGCCTCGGTCCCATGCGCGTCGGTGGGTGGCACGGCTGGGCACAATCGCTGGCTGATGGTATTAAGCTCCTGCTCAAAGAGGACATCATCCCGGCCATGGCGGATAAGCCGCTCTTTAAGTTGGCCCCGATGCTGATTTTTGGAGTGACCTTTATGTCCTTTGTGGCCTTGCCCTTTAGTCAGGTGATCATCGTTTCTGACCTGAATATCGGGGTGTTGTATATGTACGGACTCTCGACCCTGACCGTCATCGGGATCATTATTGCCGGGTGGGCCTCCAACAATAAGTGGTCCCTGCTCGGCGGCATGCGTTCGGCAGCCCAGCTGGTCAGTTACGAAGTCCCTGTGGGTATGGCGATTCTGGCCGGTGTGGTCATGGCGGGGTCGTTGAGCACGGTAGACATCAGTCTGGCGCAGGCCGGCGGCATCTGGAACTGGTTCCTTTGGCGCTGTTTCCCCTTCAGCTTCATCGCTGCTGTGGTGCTGTTCATCGGCGCGCTGGCGGAAACGAATCGTACCCCCTTTGACCTGGCAGAAGCCGAGTCGGAACTGGTCTCCGGGTATCACACGGAATACAGCGGCTTCCGTTTCTCACTGTTCTTCCTGGCTGAGTATGCCAACATGTTCGTGGCCAGCGCTCTGGTGGTGATTCTCTTTCTCGGCGGCTTCTCCGGCCCCATCCCCATTCCTGTGGTGCCGGATGTCATTGCTGGCCCGATCTGGTTCATCCTCAAGACGCTCTTCCTGGTCTTCGTTATGATGTGGATACGCTGGACCTTACCGCGCTTGCGCGTGGATCAGCTGATGAGCATGTGCTGGAAATATCTGATCCCTATCTCGTTAGTGAATCTGGCCATGATTGGGCTGTGGACGTCGCTAAGCGCGGCTCCAAAATAGCACGGCGCCCAGGCCGACCAATGATTGTGCCCCGTCACACTGACGGGGCTGTGACCAGGCGCAGCACTAGGACGACACCATGGCAAAAAAGTTGACTATTGACGGGCAAGAGATTACGGCACGTGACGACGCCACCATTATCCAGGCGGCGCATGAGGCCGGCATTGCTATCCCGCATTACTGCTACCACCCGAAGCTGAGCATTGCGGGTAACTGTCGTATGTGTCTGGTGGAGCTGGAGGGGCGTCCGAAGCTAGAAATTAGCTGCAACACGCCGGTAGCGGACAACATGGTGGTGCTCACCAATTCGCCCAAGGTGGTGGAAGGCCGCCGGGGCGTCCTGGAATTCTTGCTGATCAACCACCCGCTCGATTGTCCCATCTGTGACCAAGCCGGGGAATGCGGGCTGCAAGACTATTATATGGAGCATGGCCTGTATCGCAGTCGCTTCCAGGAAGAGAAGGTGCATGGGCGTAAAGTCGTGGAGTTTGGCCCGGATGTGATCTTCGATTCGGAGCGCTGTATCCTGTGCACGCGCTGTGTACGTTTTTGTAACGAAGTGTCCCACACCAACGAACTCGGGCTGTTCGAGCGCGGCGACCGGGCCCAGATTGCTACCTTCCCTGGCAAGCAGCTCGACAATCCGTATGCCGGCAACACCGTTGATGTGTGTCCCGTGGGCGCCCTGACCAGTAAGGATTTTCGTTTCAAGATCCGCGTCTGGTTCCTGCGCGAGACGAAATCCGTGTGTCCGGGATGTGCCCGCGGCTGTAACATCAATATCCATCATCACGATGGCCACGTGTACCGCCTCAAGCCACGGCAGAACGATGACGTCAATGTCAGCTGGATATGTGATGCGGGGCGTTTTAGCTATCCTGCGTTGAACGAGAATCGTGTGCTGCAGCCCCAGGTACGGCAAGGTGGCATGCTGCACGAGACCAGTTGGCCGATGGCCATAGAACACGCTGTGGCGGCTCTCCAAGGCCATCCTGGCGCCGAGGTGGGCATTATTGCGGCGCCGCAGGGAACCAACGAAGACAGTTATCTCCTAGCGCGACTGGCCTCTGACGTGCTCCAGACGCCGCAGGTGGTGCTGTATCCCGGCACCCCCGGGTATGAAGACGAGCTGCTCATCCGCGCTGACAAAAATCCCAACACACGCGGGGCGCAGGACATGGGGCTGCCAGCGCCGGCTACGGCAGAGCAACTCGCGACCATGGCCAAGGCGATTGAGCAGGGGGCCATGCGCGTCCTGTATGCCATTGACGTCGATTTAGACGCCGCCTTTGGGACTGAGGCGGTGGCACGCTGGGCCACGCAGCTCGATTGCCTCATTGTGCAGAACTCTAACACCGTCAGTGGCTCCTCCCTCGCGCATATACTCTTGCCCAGTGCTCCCTATGCGGAACGCGATGGCACGTTCACCAATTTTCAGGGACGCATCCAGCGCCTGAACGCGACGTTTGTGCCGCGTGGCGCCTCCCTGCCGGCCTGGCAGATTTACACCCGCTTGGCGCGTGGCTTGGGCCATGATTGGACGTATACGTCTGCAGAAGGCGTGCTGCAGGACATCGCGGCGGCGATACCGCTGTATGCGGGATTGAGTTACGCCAAGATTGGCGATCTCGGATGTGTGGTCACTCACGAAAGCTAACACGCTATGCAAGCGCTCACCTTCTGGCAGAAATTGTATCTTCCTGAGATTCTCCGGGGCATGATGGTTACCACACGCCATTTTGTGGTCAACCTCCTGGGACGACATCACACGGTCACCCAGCAGTACCCCGAAGAACCCACCCAGGTCTCGGAGCGCTATCGCGGACGGCACCGGTTGATGCGCAAAGAAGACGGCGCCCCACGCTGCACGTCCTGTATGCTGTGCGCCACTTCCTGCCCCGCGCTATGCATTCACATCAAAGCGGGGGAACACCCGGACCCCACCGTGGAAAAATTTCCCATCTCCTTCACGATTGATGAGCTGCGTTGCGTGTTCTGCGGTTTGTGCGTCGAAGCGTGCCCGTGTGATGCCATTCGCATGGATACCGGGATCTTTGCGCTCGCGGCCTATAAGCGCGACAATTTTCTCTATCCGCGCAATCTGTTACTAGGTGACGATCTACCCACGGACATTGCGGAAGGGAAGGCGCCACAGTTCTGAGTGTTTGACACGGTTGAAGCGGGCGCGACGCCCGCGCTCCCAGGCAAGGCGAGGGGAAAAGGGTCATGGAACCGACGCGCGAGATTTACGGCAATATCGTAGGTGGCGAGTTGGTCTATCTAGCGATGGTCATCGCGTTCGGGCTCCTGGGCCTGGCGCTGTCAACCAACGTCCGCCTGTGGATGCAAGGCCGTCCCGACAACCGGTTGCAACACCTCTGGCGCCGGACGAAAGTCATGCTCGTGCAAGGGCTTGGGCAGCAAAAAACCCTGCGGGAATGGCCGGGATTGCTGCACTTCTTAGTCTATACCGGCTTCGTTGTGCTGTTTATCGGCACCCTGATGGTGGCGGTGCACGAAGACCTGGGCATTCACTTTCTGTATGGCAATTTTTATCTCTTTTACTCTCTAACTTTAGATGTCTTCGGCCTGCTATGCATGATCGGGGTGCTTGGGCTGACCTATCGGCGTTATGTTATTCGGCCCACCGGCCTGGACAATCGACGCGAGGATCTGATCATCCTGGTGTGGTTCCTGGCCGTCCTCGGCAGCGGTTTCCTGGTCGAAGCGCTGCGCATCGGCGCGACCGAATTACATCAGCATCCCGGCTGGGCGATCTGGTCGCCGGTCGGGGCGACGATTGCCTGGGTACTCGACCGCCTGACCATGTCGGAGAGCCAGTTCCTGTTCTGGCACCGCCTGTGGTGGTGGACCCACATGGTCGTCACCTTTGGCATGCTGACCTACATTGGCTACTCGAAGCTACGCCATATCATCTTCTCGCCACTCAATATCTTGCTGCACAAGACACGCGCCAAAGGGGAATTGGCGCCCATTGCTGACCTGGAAAAAGCCTTGGAAGGCGATGAAGAAGCCATGGCGCGGGTGCGTTTCGGCGTGGGGAAGTTGGCGGATTTCACCTGGAAGCAGCTCCTCGATCTGGATGCCTGCACGCGCTGTGGGCGCTGTCAAGACAACTGCCCGGCCTGGCTGAGTGGTAAGCCACTATCGCCGAAATTTGTCATCCTCGACTTGCAGCAGCACATGCACGCCACGGCTCAGGCCGTCTTGTCGGGCGCAGAAGACCCGTCGGGCGGCGTGACCATGCTGGGGGATGTGATTACCGACGACGTGCTGTGGTCGTGCACGACCTGCCGCGCCTGCGAGGAGAATTGCCCGGTGTCGATTGAGCACGTCGATGCGATTATCGACATGCGGCGCAATCTGGTGCTGGAGCAGGGGCGCATGCCCGAAACGGCGGAAGCGGCCTTGCGCAGTATGGAGCAGCGTGGGCACCCCTGGCGCGGCACGCAAGCCACCCGCACTGGCTGGACCGAGGGTCTCAACATACCCTTGCTGGCAGAGAATCCTGGCGCCGAATATCTTTTCTGGGTCGGGTGCACGGGCTCGCTGGTAGATCGCAACATGCACGTCACCAAAGCGCTGGTGAAAATTTTGCAGCATGCCGGTGTCAGTTTCGCCATCCTGGGCGATGAAGAAACCTGCACCGGCGATCCGGCCCGGCGTCTAGGCAATGAATACCTCTTCCAGATGCTAGCGCAGCAAAACATCGAAACGTTGAACAATTACGGCGTCAAAAAGATTATCACGCACTGCCCACACTGTTTTAATACGCTGAAAAATGAGTATCCGCAGTTTGGGGGGCATTTCGAGATGGTGCACCACAGTCAGCTCATTGCCCGTCTGCTGCAAGACGGTCGTCTGACCCCGACGCAGGCCTTGCACGAGAAAATCACCTATCACGATGCCTGCTATCTTGGACGCCATAACGACGTCTTTGCCGAGCCACGCCAGGCCTTGCAGGCGCTTCCTGGGGTGGAATTGCAGGAGATGGCCTGGAACCAGCGCAAGGGTCTGTGCTGCGGCGCCGGCGGTGGCCATGCGTTCATGGAAGTCAACATTGGTCGGCGGGTGAATCATATCCGCACCGAGCAAGCGCTGGAGACCGGGGCCTCAGTGGTCGCGACCGGATGTCCGTTCTGTATGCAAATGTTTGAAGATGGTATCAAGTCCAAGGGAGCAGAAGAGCGCCTGCGCGTGCAAGACATTGCCGAGCTTGTGGCCAAATCCCTCCCGGACAATCAGCAAAGGGGCGAAGAATGAGTCGACCCATTTACCTCGATCATCACGCCACGACCCCCATTGATCCCGCTGTGCTTGAGGCGATGATGCCGTACCTCACGGACAAGTTTGGCAATGCCGCCAGCCGGACGCATCGCTACGGCTGGGAAGCCGAAGAAGCCGTACACACGGCGCGTGAGCAGGTGGCGGCGCTTATCGGTGCCAGACCCGAAGACATTATTTTTACGAGTGGGGCCACCGAATCGGACAACATGGTCCTCAAGGGCATCGCGTGGTCCTACCGCGCCAAGGGCAATCACATCATTACCACCACCATCGAGCATAAGGCGGTACTGGATAGCTGTAAAGCCCTGGAAAAAGACGGTTTTCAGGTCACCTATGTGCCGGTGGACGCCATGGGGCTCGTCGACCCCGAGGCCATTCGCCAGGCGATTACGCCGCAGACCATCTTAATTTCCGTCATGTATGCCAACAGTGAGATCGGTACCATTGCGCCGCTCGCCGCCATCGGCGCGATGGCCCGCGAGCATGGAGTGTGGTTCCACAGCGATGCGGTGCAGGGCGTCGGTAAAATTGCCTGTAACGTCGACGCTCTGCAAGTCGATCTGATGTCGATCTCCGGCCATAAGCTCTATGGCCCCAAGGGTGTTGGGGCCCTGTATATCCGCAAAACCCGCCCCAAGCGCATCCGGTTGCAGCCCTTGATGGATGGCGGCGGGCACGAGCGCGGCTTCCGTTCCGGCACGCTGAATGTCCCTGGGATTGTTGGCTTCGGCAAAGCCTGCGAGTTGTCTCAGGAGCTGTGGCCCGAAGAAAGTGTGCGCCTGCGTGGTTTACGGCAGCGCCTCTATACCGGTTTAACGGAGCGTCTGGAAGACATTTACCTCAATGGCCATCCCGAGCAGCGCCTGCCGGGCAATCTCAATATGAGTTTTGCCTATGTGCAGGGCGAATCCCTGCTCATGAGTTTGAAAGACATTGTGGCACTCTCGGCTGGGTCCGCGTGTTCGTCCGGTTCCACCGAGCCGTCGTATGTGCTGCGTGCCATTGGCGTCGATGACACCTTGGCGAGCGCCTCGATCCGCTTTGGGCTAGGGCGTGGCACGACCGCAGAAGAAATTGACACGGTCATCCATGCCGTGGTGGGAAAGGCGGAACGCTTGCGGGCTCTCGCCCCAACGGGTGATTTCCAGCCGTAACTGCTATGTCGTACGGAGAGACAACATGCTCGCCAAAGCCCTGACCATAGCAGGGTCGGATTCCGGCGGTGGGGCTGGGATTCAGGCCGATCTCAAAACCTTTGCGGCCCTGAACGTGTATGGCATGAGCGCCATCACGGCCATTACGGCGCAAAATACCTGTGGCGTCACTGCAGTGCAAGGCATTGATCCGGACATCGTGGCAGCGCAGATCCGGGCGGTCGTGTCGGATATTGGCGTGGGTGCCGCCAAAACCGGCATGCTCTTTTCCGCCGAAATTATCCAGGCCGTGGCGGTCACGCTGCGGGACGTGCGCTTGCCCTACCTCGTGGTGGACCCGGTGATGGTCGCCACCAGCGGGGATCGTTTGTTGCAACGCGCCGCGGAAGAGCGCCTCCGCCAGGATATTCTGCCGCTGGCGACCATCGTCACGCCGAATCTGGCCGAAACCGAGGTGTTGGTAGGACGCAAAGTCGCGACGCTGGATGAGATGCGGGCTGCCGCCGCACAAATCGTCGCCGAGGGTGCTCGCGCCGTGGTAGTGAAAGGTGGTCATGCCGTCACCAAAGCCACCGATGTGTTCTTCGATGGACAACGCATGGAGCTGTTGCAGAGCGAGGTGATTGAGACATCCAACACGCACGGCACGGGTTGCACTCTCTCAGCCGCCATCTGTGCTTATCTGGCGCGCGGCGCGACGCTGTTCGAAGCCGTACAGCGCGCCAAAGCCTATCTCACCGGCGCGCTCCGGCATTCCCTGACGATTGGCCAGGGGAGTGGTCCCGTCGGGCATTTTTGGCATGTCACGTATCCAGCGGACTGAGCACCATGGAATATCCCATCACTGTCGGTCAACCTTCAATTCGTCTTACCCGTGTGGCGCCACATGGGGTGCCAGCCTCTGGGACAGGGCGTTTAGGGGTCTTAGGGGGTGCCTATAACCCCATTACACGCGCGCACTTGGCCATTGCCGATGCCGTCGTCCACACCTTTGGCATCCACGAAGTGCTCTTTTTGCTGCCGGCGGTGCCGCCGCACAAAAGCATTTTCGGTGCCTCGCTGGAACAGCGCCTCGAGATGATGCAACTGGCAGTGCAAGATCGTCCCTACGCCAGTGTCGGCTTGAGCAGTCACGGGCTGTTTCTGGACATGTACCAGGGCTTGCAGCGCCTCTATCCGCCACAGACAGAGGTGTATTTCTTAACAGGGCGGGATGCCGCGGAACGTATCCTCACCTGGCATTATGATGATGCCGCGGCGGCCTTGCGCCAGATGTTTACGGCGTTTCAGTTGATTGTGTGCGATCGTGAGGGGCCGTTTCAGTACCCCGACGATCCGCTGGTCGTGTCCTATCAGTCGCGCATCCACTGCTGCGCGCTGCCGCCGGACTTCAACCATATCTCTGCCACGGAGGTCCGCCAGCGTTGTCAGCAGGGCTTAGCGCTGGACGATCTCATCCCCGCCGCTGTGGTGCGCTATATTCATGAGTACACACTCTATACTGCCTAAGAGCCTATCCCTGGAGGGGCGACGGCCGGTCGCCCCCACGACGCGGACAGGTCTTTGCATGGCCTACGGGGATAGACTCTCAGTGCGTCATGCTGTGCGACAGCAGCCTGTCGGCTGTGCCCAGGACAACAGGCAAGGCGACGCCCAGGCTCCAGCCTCTGCGATGATTCGGTAGTTCCCTCAAGGCGCTGCACAGGACGCTGGTAGGCATGTCGGAGGACGATACTGATGCAAGCAGGCACATGGCAAAAGCTCGTCTGGCGCATGGCGCTGGTGCTGTGTACAGCAAGTTGCTTGCTCGCACTAGGTTTAACGTACCGTTACGTGCACGGCAAGCAGCAGATGGTGCAGACAGCGCGCAGCCATACCAAGTACGTCGTGACGGAGATCTCCAATACAATCAATGCCAAACTGGACTCTATTAGATCCATTGTCAATGCCATGGCGGATGACCTGAGTGCCGGCAGACTCACACATGAGGAACTTTTAGAGCAGCTGAAACACACATTCGCACAGGATGCGCTTTTGGCGTCTCAAGTCGGCGTTGCGTATGTGCCTCGTGGTCCAGATGGGGTACTTTACGCCCCGCACTACGGAACACTCAAGGGGGAAGCGCAATTTTTTCAGGTTGAGCAACTCTATGACTATAGTGAATCTGCCTGGTATATACACACGATAGCGCATGGCCAAAATTGGATTGAGCCTTACTTTAGAGAGGCCACCCAGGAATTCATGGCAGGCTTTTGCACGTCTTTTTCGCGTGCCGATGTCGAGAGACCTAGGCCAGATGGGGTGGTGCGCTTTATTTTTTCCCTCGCGAATGCGCGGGAGTTAGTCGCCTCACCCGTGCTGGGCAAAACCGGTTATGGCTTTCTCCTGTCTCAAAAGATGACGTTTATTGCGCATCCGATCCAAGCCTACCTTGGCAAGAACATTGCCGACTTAGCAGAGCAGGACGATATGTTGCGTGCCATCAGCCAGAGGCAAGACACGGTGCAACAGGCCTCGACTGGCCAGACGGCGTGGATCTTCTATGAAACCATCCCCGTAGCGAACTGGACCATGGGCATAGTGTTCAATCCGCAGGAGGTTTTCGATAACACGACGATATTCCGGCAGCAGCAATACTGGATTGTTATCAGTGTTCTCGCTGGGCTCTTCGGTCTCGCTCTCCTTGTATGTCGTGTCGATCAAGGCAGCCTCCCTGCGCTGTGGGCCAGTGGCATCTCCGCTGCAGTCCTGTGCTGCATCGGGATAGGCTCTATCTGGTATCTAACAGTGACTACTGCCTCTGATGACGCCTATCAGCATCATACAGTGGTCGTTGATGCGGCAGGCACAGAAGCTGCCTTACATAACCTGCTTCCTCCCCACTCCCAGCAGCGGGAAGACTTTGACCGGCACCCCCCGTTCCACGTGCCTACCGGTGCGTTTGTGCAGTCCATAGAGTTTACCAGCGCCAATAATGTGCGTGTCACGGGCTATATCTGGCAAAAGTACGTTAATGGCATCCCTGAGAAATTTATGCCTGGAGTGGTACTCCCCGAGGCGGTCAGCCTCGACATCACCCAAGCCTATCAAGGGGAAGGCGTGATTGGTTGGTACTTCGCTGCCACGTTGCGCCAACAATTCGCCTATGCACAGTATCCCTTTGATCGACAAGCTGTCTGGATACGACTCTGGCCGAAAGATTTTTTTTCCAACACGGTCTTGGTCCCAGATTTCACTGCCTATCGTAATATGCAGCCAGAGTTAAAACCTGGGTTAGAATCCGACTTCGTACTTGGAGATTGGGAGATTCAAAACAGCTTTTTTAGTTATAGTAATGTAAAATACAATACTTATTTTAGATTGGGAGGCTATAAAGTAGAGGCCTATTCTGAGTTCTACTTTAATGTCGGCCTCCTACGCAATTTTATGCGGCCCTTCATTACTGAGATGATTCCTCTTGTTGTGGTATCATTTTTATTATTTTCTGTACTTTTTATATCAACGAATAACGCTCAGAAGATGATGGTGTTAGGTTTTAGCGCTTCTGCCGTTTTGGGGTATTGTGCTGCGCTGTTTTTTGTGCTGATTGTGAAACACTCGCAGTTGAGAAGCACGCTCGCCGTACATGGCATTGTCTATATTGAATATTTCTATTTTGTTATGTATTTCGCCATTCTTGGCGTGTCGCTGAATTCCTTGCTCCTCGCCTCAGACGGCACCATGCCGCTCATCCATTACGAGGATAATCTGCTCGTAAAAATCCTGTACTGGCCCGTCATTTTGGGGATCCTACTCATCGTAACGCTGTGCGTTTTTTATTAGCGCTGCGTCGTGCTGGCAGGTGACGTCTCTAGCAGGCGGCGCACCCCGTGCGTTCAGGCAATTGCCCTTTGAGCATTCGGTGGTATAATCGCGTGCATTAACTTTCCATAGCGAGGTACAGGTGCATGCATGTCGGTATTATCGGTCTTCCTGCGTCTGGGAAGACGACGGTGTTCCAAGCCTTAACGAGTACGGATAGCCCAGGAGCACGGTCTGGTGGCCATAAGGGCGACACCCGCATAGTCTCCGTGCCTGACGTCCGTCTCGACACCCTGACGACGATGTATCACCCACGCAAACGCACGCCGGCGACCATCGAATTTGTCGACCCGTTTGTGGCAGGGCAACAGGGGACGCGCTTTGTCGAGAGTCTCGTCTCCCTCATGCGCGATGCCGATGCGCTGGCCCATGTGGTGCGGGCCTTCGAGGATCCCGCCGTGCCCCATCCGTCAGGCCGCGTGGATGCGGTGCGCGATTTCCGGGCGCTCAACACTGAGCTCCTGCTCGCCGACCTTGGGGTGGTCGAAAAACGCAGTGAACGCCTGGGCAAAGATTTGAAAAAGATGCGCAATGCCGAGCTAGAGGGTGAATACGCTCTGCTGCAGCGCTGTCAGGAGGCCTTGGAAGCCGAGCGCCCGGTGCGCAGTTTGACCCTCACCGAGGCGGAACAGAAACGCTTGCGGGGGTTCGGGCTGCTGTCGAGTAAAGCGCAGCTGGTGGTGCTCAATCTCGATGAGGCGCAGATCGACCCTGCCGAGCCGGCCGTGGCGGCGTTTCGGGAACAGCTCCACGACCCGGGTCTGGAGGTCATGCCGCTGTACGGCAAGATCGAAAGCGAAATTGCGCAACTGCCTCCAGAGGAAGCCCAGAGTTTCCTCGAGGACATTGGTCTGCCGCAGTCCGGGCTTGACCGCTTTATCCGTACTTCCTATAGCCTGTTGGGGCTGTGCTCGTTCTTCACCACTGGTGAGGACGAAGTGCGTGCCTGGACCATTCCCCGGGGCATTGCCGCTCCGCAGGCCGCTGGGATCATTCATTCCGATCTCGAACGGGGTTTTATTCGGGCGGAAGTCATCCATTATGACGATTTGATAAGCAGTGGGTCGTTAGCCAAAGGACGGGAAGCCGGCAAGCTGCGCATCGAAGGTAAGAGCTACCGGGTGCAGGACGGGGATGTGCTGCTGATCCGTTTTAACGTGTAAGGTGCAGCGTAGAGATGTGACGCGGACACTATCCGCAGAGGAGGGTCATCATGGGAAAAGCCCTGGATGGGGTGCGTATTCTGGACATGACACACGTGCAGTCAGGACCGTCCTGTACGCAGATACTGGGATTTCTGGGGGCCGATGTCATTAAATTGGAACCACCTGGGCGTGGCGATATTACCCGCGGGCAATTGCGCGATGTCCCAAATGCCGACAGCTTGTACTTTACCATGCTCAACTGCAACAAACGCAGTATTACGCTGAACATGAAATCGACCCACGGCACGGAGATTTTTACGGAATTGCTCAAAACCTCTGATGTCGTGGTGGAAAATTTTGGGCCAGGGGTGCTCGATCGTCTGGGCTTTCCCTGGGACAATATCCAGCGCATCAACCCGCGGGCTATCTACGCTTCGATTAAAGGCTTTGGTTCCTATGGTCCGAACAGTGGCCTGAAAGCGTACGAATCCATTGCACAGGCCATGGGTGGCGCGATGAGCACTACCGGACTGGAAGAAGGGCCGCCGCTCTGTACGGGGGCGCAGATTGGCGACTCCGGGTCGGGTATTCACATGGTGGCGGCTATTCTGGCGGCGCTGTATCAGCGGACGCAGACGGGGCGCGGTCAGCGTGTCGAAGTGGCCATGCAAGATAGCGTGCTCAACCTGGTGCGCGTCAAGATGCGCGATCATCAGCGGCTGCAGCACGGTCCCCTCTCGGAGTATCCCAATAAAACTTTTGGCAGTGCGGTTCCGCGCTCGGGGAACGCCTCTGGTGGTGGACATCCGGGGACGGCAATACGCTGCAAACCTGGTGGGCAAAACGACTATGTCTATGTCGTCTTCCAGCCGCAAATCTGGGAGCGCTTGCTGCAAGTGATGGGGCGAGAGGATCTCATCGGTGATGCGCGCTATAGCACGCCGGCGGCGCGTCTGGAACGTCTTGATGAGGTGTACGCCCTGGTGGAATCGTGGAGCTTGGGGTACACCAAGTTTGAGGTCACGGAAAAGCTCAATGCCATTGATGTGCCCTGCGGTCCCATCATGGATACGTCGGATCTGATCGCGGATGAACACTTGAAAGTGCGTGAGATGATTGTCGAGGTAGCACATCCGCAACGCGGCACCTTCAAGACCGTCGGATCCCCCATAAAACTGTCGGATTCGCCGGTCGAGGTCTTCTCGTCGCCGCTTCTCGGACAGCATACGGCTGACGTGTTGCACGAACTCATGGGCTACGACACCGTAAAAGTCGAGCAGTTGCGCCAGGAAGGAGTTATCTAACGCTGGCGGGATCTACGATGGTGCACTGCACCAATGACGGACGGTAGGTGAAGGTGCCATCACGCAGGGCGCTGAGGGTGCGGCATACGACTTCAGGTGGTAGACTCAGCAGTGTGAGTGGTCCTGCCGGTTGGGGCCACAGCACACAGGCGTGCGGGCTACGCGGCCCCCAGTTCATCGGGTCTGTGGGCCCAAACAACGCCAGCGTCGTGGTGCCAACAGCGGCGGCGAGGTGGCTGATCCCGGAGTCGTGGCTAACCACGACTTGACAACGGGCCAGGATGGCCGCGAGCACCGGTAAGGGCATCTCCTCAGCGTAGGGCCAGGCGGGAAGATCCATGGGTGTCGACTGTTCAGCTGGCCCACGAATGAGGAGGCCTGGGAGGCATTGCGCCGCGGCCCAATGCATCACCTGCTGCCAGCCCGACATGGGCCAGAGTTTCGAGACGCCTCCACTGCCAGGATGAAACGCCACGACCCCGTGCTCTGGTAAGCGTGCCATGTGCCAGAAGCGCGCGGCCGCCGCCTCGGCCTCAGGAGTCAGATAGACGCGTGGGCTGGCCTCGTACCACTGCGGCACGAGGCGTTTGACCGGTGCGAGGAGATGATCTGTGCTATGCACCCCTGGCGGCGGATGGGGATACCAGCTGATGACGGTGCCCGGGCAATAACGCTGCAGGTTGTTGGTAAACGTCTCGTCGGCGCTTGGAAGATAGGAAAGGATCATCCCAAAACTGCTTAGGAAGCCCACCATGGCCTGTGAGAGCGTGGGCTGTGACAGGAACAGACGATACAGCTCCCAACGTTCGATGTCCATCATATGATGGGCATAATATGCATGGTCAGCCAGCACGGCACGCGTGGTATGCCCCAGGAGTGTGAGCGTCGCCTGGGGGAACGCCTGGCGTAGGGCCCTGAAGGCGGGCAAGGTCACAATCATATCGCCAATGGCACCGCCACGGATCACGAGTATATGCTGTATGAGGGGCGCCACAGACTCTCTCACTCTGCGTAGGCTTGTGTCCGACGCGACAACGTACCACCATGGGCACGCGACATGATCATGGCCACTAGTGCCTCAACCGAGTGCATGTGCGACGTCTCCTGGGAGCGCCACGCGCCAGCGTAGCTACGGAAGCCGGGCTGGAGCCCGGCGATCCCAAGGGACAGCAACTGGCACAACAGCTCGGTGAAGGCACTAAACTCTAGCACAGGAGAAGTCTATGCCCATTTTTGAATACGTTTGTGAGACATGTGAGAGGATATTCGAGCGCTTGACCTTCCGCCAGCAGGGCGGCGCTCCCACGCCATGCCCAGCATGCGGCAGCGTGCAGACCACGAAAGTGTTTTCGACGTTTAGCACCCAGGCTGGTACCGCCGCGAACGTCACGGGAAACACGGGGGCTGCGGCATTCCGCTGAGCGCCGTAACCTCAGTGGCGGACCGTCACTGCAGCGCAGAGGGTAGGCAAGACCGCAGAACCTGGGGAGAGGAGGAAAACACATGCATGCGTGGATCAAGGATGCACAAAAATTTCGTATTCTGCTGAGCACAACTGGATTGTATGGTGTGACGCTCACCGCGGCACTGCTTTGGCAAGACACCAGCTTTGCCTCCTGGTTTCTTGCGCCGTTAAGTATTCTCCATCTCTTTTTTTATGGCATTATTCACGAGCTGACGCACAATAACATTTTTACGCGGGCTCGCACCAACGTCTGGGTGGGGCACGTACTCTGTCCGCTTAATCTCGTCTACTTTCACACGTTTAAGACCGTGCATCTCCAACATCATCGCTTTGTGCAGATTCCCGAGGTGGACCCTGTGTGTACCCTCAAGCCAGATGGGACATATTACCATCCCTTGTGGTACATGATCGTCTGGCCATATCATGCGGTGCGTTGGTACGTGCGGCATATCACACAGCACCGTGACCGCCAACGTTTGGTGCGCAATTATCTACTCTTTACTGCTGGTATTTACAGTCTGTTTGCGCTGGGATGGCTGGGAGGGATGTTATCAACTATGCTCTTCTTCTGGGCCTTGCCAGTGTATATCGGCACGGTATTCTTGATTGGCATACGCAATCTGATTGAGCATTATGGCTGTGAGGCAGCGCGATACCGTACCTCGCGCACGCTGACCAATCGTCTGCTCAATACTCTCACGTTCAATAGCTTTTTTCACCTTGAACACCACTTAATGCCTACGGCCTCGATCACACAGTTGCGGGAGCTGCACGAGCGCAATCGCGCCCTCTATCGTGAGAAGCGGGCCTTTATTGTCTGAGAGAGCCGGAAAACGCTTGTCTTCCCCAGAGGAAGCCTTTATCATACTCCATCCTAGGATGATTGTTGCTTAGTAGCAAGAGAGAGGTAGACTGTAACGATGGAATGTACCACGATTAAACCAGGTACCAACTGTGTTTTTATGAAAAAAACGGGCTGCAGCTTCAACGGTGGCGCTTGCCATCCGGTGATCGACTCCTGCGAGGGCTGCGGCTATGTCACCGAGCAGGCCACGGGTAACTTTTGCCAGCTCTATGCGGATCCAGCCTCCAAGTGGGTCTTCGGGCGCTGCAATTTCGCCACGCATGCCAAGAGCGAAGTGCAACCATCGGCCCAGCGTGTCAATCCCCTCAAAGCCTCGAAACGGTCCCAGCGTCAAGGGGTGTAAGTCTAGCCCGGTCATGCACAGTGGCCTCTCTGCGAGCGGCCACTTGACCTGCGCCTCGCTGTGGTCCACAAAATCATGCTATCGTGCCGCGGTGGTGTAGGTCGCCTGGATGTCACATAAGGCTAACGTTTCCGTCATCTCTTTTTCCCACGTTGCATGGTAAAAGATCATAGCGGCGTGCTGCGTGACGAGCAGTGCCTCCAGGACAAAGGGCGCCGACTGCCAGAAATCAGGCACCAGTCGTTCAAAACTGCGTTTGCCATACACATAGCAGGCAGCGCCCACGTCACTCACTTGGACCATGATCACCGCGCCAAAATCGAGTAGAAAGGCACTGGCGTTCCCGCGGCTATGGCCAAAATGCACAGTCATCTCTGGCATGTGGCGTAGCCGAGAGGCCAGACGCACACTGTCGGACTCATTCAACAGTGGCCGGGAGCGTAGGACACGCGGCGCGTAGCGTAGCCAGAAAGTTTTCCGTTCTTCCTGGTCTTTACTTTCCGGCAAGACCTCATCAAAGAAAAATGTCATGTCAGCGCGTGACAGCCAGCATAAGACCTGTTGTTGTGCTGCCTGTGGCACCGTACGCCAGTGTGCGTGTTGCGAGGGGAGACGCACATCCCCAAGACGCGGATCGGCTAGGGCGAGTGTCATCAAACGTTCCGGCATGTCGGCGGTGACCGTGGTCACCGGATGCAGGATTGTCGCCCCCATGGCGGCGTGGAAATCTGGGGTCGGCCACTGCGACCACGGCAAGAGCGTGGTGAGCAGGTAGGCACGCAAGGCCGCTTCTTCCTCCATGGCGTGCATGCACTGCGACAACGCGGAGCGTAGCACCGCCAGGACGTAGGGCGAGTGCTCATCAATGCCCCAGGCCTGACACCAGGTGGCAACGGGGACACGCTGGGCCACAAGGGCCGCAGCGAGTGCCCGGGGCCCCGCAGGCCCGACGAGCACGTCGGCGTGTTGGCGCCAGCGTCCGAGCATCCCATCGGTTCCTGTCGAGGTCACGAGGCGTCGGTGGATCTGCCGTGCCACGGCGCTAGACGCAAACTCTGCCGACCAGCACATATGGCAACACCAGACCAGACCCTGGAATGTCCGCGCACTCAGCACCCCAACTTCCGCGTCGAGATAGTGCTGGAAGCGCTCCGTGGTGGCCACGGTTGGCTCCCAACACAGATACCGTACCGCCCGCGCCGACAGTGGATGCTGCGTATCCACTAGGTACGATTCCCAGGCCAACCTATAGGACGCCGGACAATGGCGTGGCCGCACTGCTGCTTGCGCTGTCAAGGCAGCCATGAGGTTGCGCAAGCCTGGGAAGTCTGGAGTCAAGGGCTGTTTCGCGCTGTTGCGGAGCTCCTGCCCAGTCTGTAGCAGACGGCGCAGCGCTGCGTGTAAGGCTACCCCTGGCTCATTGGTGGCCATTGGACGGTCTCCCTGCTATGGGGGGCGTGTAGGCACTGAGCACCTCGTGTAACTGACGCTGCTCCAGCGAACGCACCCGGATTTTAAACACCACCCGCCGACTGCGCGCTTTATCTTCCTTGCCTGCGAGGTCGCGCCACGGTTCACTACTGCCGCGGCCACTCGCAGACAAAAAGGTGAGAAAACACGAGCGCAGTGTGGGATCAGGCTGCAAAAGGGCCAAACTTTCCTGGACGACTGCCATGGAGCGGGCCTGACTCAGTGGTAAATTGATCGCATCGCTCCCTGAGGAGTCGGTGTGTCCCTCAATCACGATGGTGTTGATCTCATCGCGGAAGGTCTCGGCACAAATCGTGGCGGCCAGTTTGGGCGTAAAATGACGCAAAAAGGTTAAGCCGCCTGCGGGGATCGTGTCGCGATTGACCGCAAACTCTAACAGCCCTTCGGGCACCAAGACCAGCAGACCGAGGGGATCACGCGGGTCAGCGTCCGCCTTGACGCCCTGCGCGCTGAAGACATCGAGTGCCTGCCGGAGGGCCAGGAGGATGTTGTGCCGCGTGGCATGCGTCTGTTGTTGTGCCTGGTGTAACTCCTGTTGGGAGGCCTCGAAGCGCACCCGTGTTTCATCGAGCTGCTGCTGGCTGATGTTGACCTGCTGCTGCTTATTATTATGGGAAGCCACCAGCAACAAAATAAAAATGACGGCCAACGAGGTCATCAGATCCGTGAGGGAACTCGACAGGCCCGCATGCCCGTCGTTAGACACGGCCATTTCCACCTCCAAAACGTCCGAGACGCTCCAAGATGTCGGTCAAATCCTGCAAATGCTCGTCCAAGCCGGTGACCGTCGCACCCAGGTGTTTGGAAGCATTGGCAAAGTGTTCATCGGCCGTGTCGGTCAATTGCTGGAATCCTTCCTGCGTCGTCGTCATGTAACGGCGTAGTTGCTGCTCGATCTGGTCCAGGAGTTTGCTCGCCGTGAGTTCGACCTCCTGAAAGATCTGTTGATAGCGCTGCATCGTGACGACCAGATGCTGTTGCGCCTCATCCTGTTGATAGTGCGATTGGCTTAAGCGGTCCGCCTGGGTGGTGACCAGCTTGGCGACCCGCTCCAGCCCGTCTCCCGTGGTCTGGAGATGCTGCATAGACGCCGTGGCCGCCGTGACCATCATGGCCGTCTGGGTGGAGACGCTCTTCAGCCCGGCGGTGACGGTGGCATATTCGCTCAAGGCGCTCTTAAATTGCGCCAGGGTGGTATCGAGCGTCCGCTCCACATCTTGCACGCGCTCCAGATGCGCTTGGTGTTTTTCAATGAGCTGGGCTAACTGCTGAGTGCTGTGCGCCGACCATTGGTCCACCCGCCCCATCATGGCTGCTGTAGCCTCGGTGGCACGCCCGGTATTGGCGGTCACGGTCTGACTCATGCGTTCGCCCATGCCCGCCACCTGTGTGGAGAGATCGTGGACGACCGCGGTGAGGGTGGCCGCCATATTATTGACGGATAAGCCCGCGGCATCGTGCATCTGGGTTACCATCTCGCGCAACACCGCCGTCAGCTCTTCCACCTGCGTCTTGCCAAGCGCCATGTGCTCGACGGTGTTCTGTTTCGTCAGATCCACTAGAGTGGTAAAGGCAGCTTGCGAGGTGAGAAACTGTGTATTCATATCGGCGAGGAGTTGCGCCGAGCCGCCGAGTGCCTTGGCGATACTCTCAAATTCTTGGGTGGCGGAGTGGGAGAGCGTATGCGAAAAACGGTCGCTCATGTCCGTCAGCGTGACGCTGAGCGATTGCCCCAGTTGCTGGAGCAATTCCTGGAGTGTCCCAGTGGTCGCTTCGGCACGCTCGACCTCAGCCCCTTGCAGGCGCTGGCTCAATGACTCCACAGTCTGGGCCATACGGTCGAGCGTTGGTCCCATGCCGGCGCTGACACCTTGGCGTACGGCGCTGGTGAGCTCGTTTGGGAGCTGTTGCAAGGTCACGGCCTGAGCGGCCAGATGCTCCTGCATGGCCATCAGGAGCCTGGTGGGCGTCAGCCGTGGTATCAGCTCATCAATGGTCACAGCCAGGCTGTACACCCCCTGGCTCAGGCGATGGGACAGGCGGCGCTCGCAGAGCAAGTATACGGTGGCGCCCGCTAACGCGGCAATCGAGGACAGGAATTTGCCAGACAGGCCGCTGATCAGGGTGTCCAGGCCGCGGAACTGCTCATTTTCTAGCGTCACGTCGAGCAGGGCAACCAAAATGGCCAGGAAGGTAAAGAGCAAGCCTGCTCCCGTCACGATCCCAGGGATAGCGGCAAAGAAGCCGCGGTTCACCCGCGGCTCGACCACCGTCGCATCGTTGAAGACCGTCTCGGCACTCTCTGAAGCCCAGAGGCGCTCCTGCCCCGCGGCATCACGCCGCAGCACCGTCTGCATTGCGAAACGACGCCACGCTGATACCAGGACTGGGGCGACGGACGCCCGCTGCAGAAACACCTCCTGCATCGCGCTGTAGACGCTGGAGGCCACACCATCTCGCAACGCCGCGCCGTCTGTCGGCTGGAGGTCGGCCAGCTGGCGCCGCAAGTCGTGATACACACGCTCCTCACGACGGACTACCGACCACAAGCGGAAGAGACAGGCCATCGTCCCAGCAAAAATGAGGAACGCAGCCAGCCAGATGAAACGTGGTGCAGTAATGCCACCGATCACCCACGGCGCTTTGAGCAGGGCAGTCGTCAAGAGAGCAGGCACGCCACATTTCCTCTCGATCAAGGCAGTGTACAAAGAGCAGAGATAGATCTTGTCTCGAAGACTGTTTTCCTCTATCTCGAGGCAATGGTAGGAGAGCCGACAGAGGGTAGGCGCCCGTTGCACCAGGCTGGCCAGGTGTTCGGTAAGATGTCATCTATCTCCCCTCTGGAAGAAATGCTGTTCTTACCTGCCTCATCATGCTATGCTTAGGGCTCCATATCGGCTTATCTGTGTGTAATCATGAATCCGTAGGCATTGTAACATCTCTATGACCACGACCCCAATTACACTCCATACTGTTACCCCCCAGGCTGGTGTGCACGGCGGGCAGCTACACCTGTCGTGCTCTGGTTTGGATATTGACACCTTGTCCATCTGCCGTGTCGTGTTCGGGTCAAGCGCCACGCGTCCCGTGCTCACGACGCCAACCATGGTCTTAGGCCTCGTGCCTGAGAGCGCTGATCATGCCAGTATCCAGATTGCGCAGGGGAACACGCTGAGTAATGCCCTGCCGTTTGTCACGGCCACCCGCCTGGCGGATAATTTGCATCCCGTTGCTAGCCCAGCGGTCGACACCCACGGAAACGTGTATACAACCATCAGCGGAACCAAAGGTCGGCAGGTACCCGTCTCGCTCTACAAAATTACCCCAGCGGGTGAGGTCACGCCCTTTGGCTCGGGGATTGCCAATCCTACGGGTCTGGCCTTCGGACCAGATGGGATGCTCTACGTTAGCAGTCGCCATGAAGGGATGGTCTACCGGGTCGATACGCAAGGCCAGGCCACGGCATTTGCCACCGAACTCGGCACCGCCACCGGTCTCGCGTTTGATACCGAGGGACAGCTGTATGTGGGCGACCGACGTGGGACGATCTTCCAGGTGACACGGCAAGGCCGCCCGCGCGTGTTTGCGCGTCTTGAACCCAGTATGACGGCCTATCATCTAGCGTTTGGCGCGGACGAGACGTTATATGTCAGCTACCCGCGGCCATCCGGCACCGATCACCTCGTGCGGATTACCCCCGATGGGAGCGTACACACTGTGGGGAGTGGTCTCGGGCGCGCCCAGGGTTTGGCTTTCGATACCGCGCAGAATGTGTATGTCGTGGCGCACACTGAGGGGGAGGGCGGGGTGGTCCGCATAACCCCGCAAGGGACGATGACCCGTGTGATTGCAGGGACTGGCCTCGTTGGCTTGGCGTTCGGGAAGCACGGCGACCTGTTTCTGACGGATAATAGTGCTGTCTATAAACTCGCTTTGGGTGTCGAGGGTCGACCCTTACTGGCATGAGCGCTACCATAGACAGTGGGTGGGACACGCATGCAAAGGAGCGCACGTTGCAGCAGATGCGTATTGGCACAGTGCTCTTTGATCAATCAAAAGGTGCAGCGGTGGTCACGCTGGTAGAGGAGCGGGGCGAACGGGTTCTGCCCATTTTTATCGGGATGTGGGAAGGGATGGCCATCTTTCGCGAGCTCAACCGTACCCCGGCACCACGCCCGGTGCTTCATGACGTGCTCTACAACCTCTTGCAAGGCTTGCAAGCCCGGATCGAGAAAGTGGTGGTTGATGCCGCGCGTGACAATACCTATTACGCGCAGATCTATGTCACGCGTCAAGAGACCACGATGGTGGCGGATGCACGCCCCAGCGATGCGCTGGCCTTGGCCCTCAGATTCCAGGCGCCCATTTACGTGGCCGATACGGTACTGGAGACGGCTGGTAAACGCGCCGATTTTGCGGTAGGGGATGAAGCGCGCACTCCCCCTGAGAGCGCTCTCGACCAGAAGGAGAACGTGCGCGCTTGGCTAGAAACGCTACGCCCGGAGGACTTCGCAGACCCCAAGTGAGGGCGGGCACACAGAGGGTACGAGTATGGCTGATGAGTCGGAAGAATTTGCCTATGAAGATCGCTCACAGATCCCCGCGATCCTCCCCATTTTCCCCTTGCCGAATGTCGTGCTGACCCCAAATACCAGTTTGCCCCTCTTTATCTTTGAAGAACGCTATAAAGAGATGGTACAGGATTGTCTGGCAGGGGATCGCTACCTCTCCGTGGCGCTTTTGCGCAAAGGGTGGGAGCAAGAGACGGGGACGCCGCGTCCCTACCCCGTGGCTGGTTTTGGACGTATTGTGCACGCCTCCCGCTTACCCAACGATTGCATGGATATCGTCATCCAGGGCATGGGACGCATCCGCATGGTGGACTTCCACGATGATCGTGCCTATCTCCGCGCCACGGTGGAGGTGGTGCGCCCTACGTATACCCCCGGGCAAGCGCTCACCGCCGAGAGCGCCATCATGAAGCAACGGTTCCTTGATCTCTTGGATCTCCAACGCGTCCATGCCCCGGAATTACGCACCACGCTCCGACTCCTGGCGAGTCCGATTGATCTGGTCTTTTTCATTCTGGCGCGTCTGCCGCTCGATCCCTACATCAAACAGGAAATCGTGCAGATGTCTGCTGTGGCGGATCAGGTCGAACGACTGATTCAACTCCTGGATATGTCTCGTGGCGCCCAGCTCAATTAAAACGCCGTGGGGTACCGACTAGCCCAACGGTGCAGGAGTCGCGGGGGCGCTACTGCGCTACCGGTAACGGCTGGAACCCGGGTTTGAGGTTTGCGGCACGCCTTCGGATTCTTGCCCTTTGCGCATCACATCCAAGGTTTCTTGTAGGGCTTTGAGCCGATCTTCCGGCGTGGGCCCTTGGCCGCTGAGTAGCTGGACACTCAGGGGAAAGCCGACAAACCCCTGCGAGGTGGACTGGCCACGTTCATCGGTGGCGGTAATGTAATACTCTAGGCCCTGACCCGCCGTCAGCCAGTCCGGCACCACCGCCCGATAGCGTGGCGTGCCGACGTCCTCCATGGGAAGGACCGTAAAATCGCCCCCACCCACGGTACGACAGAACACTTCGGCTTTGCGCAGGCCGGCTGTTGCAGTGATCGTCGCCTCAATGACCAAGGGCGCACCACGACGTTGTGGACGTGTAAATGGGGCATGATCAATAGCGAGACGTGCTTCTTGAGGCTGTTGGGCGAACGCCAGGGTGCTGAGCAGAGCGAGCGCGAGTAGACCTCCTGCCACACGAGAGCACACGGACCATACTGTGGTCATAGGGAATCTCCCTTCTGAGCCCCGTCGCCCCTTGGCCGAGGGTCAGGGCCGTCTGGCACTCTGATAATACTGTAAGGCTTCCGGGAGCCAACTCTGCAGTTGTCGAATACGGGTTGTACCTGAGGGATGGGTTGAGAGAAACTCCGGCGGTCCCCCCCGACCTTTCCCAGCGGACATACGCTCCCAAAGTCCGATAGCTTCATGAGGATCGTACCCGGCTTTGGCCATCAGCAGAAGCCCAATATGGTCTGCTTCAGACTCCTGGTTGCGGTTGAATGGCATTTCGACACCCACGCCATACGCCAGCGCAATACCCTGGGTAATGAGGGGATCGCCGTTCCGCAGTCCGATCTGTAAGGCCGTCATGCCCACTTGCGCCAGCATGTTCTGGCTCACACGCTCAGCCCCGTGCCGGGCCAGGGCGTGGGCGACTTCGTGTCCCATCACGGCGGCAAGGCCTGCCTCGGTCTGCGTGTATTGGAAAAGCCCAGTGTAGACTGCAACTTTGCCGCCCGGCAGCGCGAACGCATTGGCTTCATTTTTATCGATGACGCGGAATTCCCAGGCGTAGTCTGGGCGATCTGCCACCGCGGCAATACGCTGTCCCACCCGGGTTACCAGGTCAGTGGCCCGTGGGTCGCGGGACACACGCTCTTCGCGCAACACCTGTTGATAGGCGGCCAAACCCATCTGCCCTTCTTCAGCTTCCGACAGTAAAATGAGCTGTTGTCGTCCCGTCATAGGCACCGTCTGGCAGGCATAGACCAGTGCAAGACAGGCAGCGCTGAGTAGACCCCCTATGACGTTGCGCCAACTGACCAGGCGTTGACTACGGGGAGCAGACGTCGGCATAGGCAAGCATCCTTCGCAGCAGGAGAAATCCACAACATAGGCTACAATGCTGAGTATAACGCATATCGTCGGCCATTGTCATGACGCCGTCGCAGAGCGAGGAGGTGCGGGGGGGGGGGGCCACTCCAGCGACCACAACCGCACCTTGTGTCCCGGGAGGCTTTTTGCGACAATCCCTCGTTAGGAGCCCATACGAGAGACGAGGAGTGCGGTGTGACTGCCATGTACAACGAGGGAGGGCCTATGAGCGATGAGCAGCACATGGTAACGGTATTTCATCGGACATTTGATATGGCCGTTGGGACTGTCCCGGCGATACCTGAGGACGCGACGTGTGCCCTACGCGTCACGTTAATCCAGGAAGAGTTTGACGAGTTGCGTCACGCCCTCGCCCACGAGGATGTGGCCGCCGTGGCGAAGGAGCTGGCGGATTTGCTGTATGTCGTGTATGGGACTGCGGTGGCATGTGGCATTGATATGGCCCCAGTGTTTCGCGAGGTCCACCGCTCGAACATGAGTAAAATCGGTGGGCACAAGCGTGCCGATGGCAAATGGATCAAGCCCCCCGACTATGCACCCGCCTGTCTCCAGCCGATCGTAGAGGCGCAGCAGAGGCGCTAGGCGCCCCAGCACTCCCGCCCCTCTACGCAGACGAGAAGGCAGGGGCGCCGTACGGGTCGCGTTGGTGCAGTCATGCGCCAGTTGGTCCAGAGGCACCAGGAGGCTTGGTCCAGATGTGTGGTATGGCCCAGGCGGGCAGCGGGTCAGACGCCTCTCTGCGGTCATCCTCATAGTGCCAGAAGGAGGCATCAGCCCAGATGGGGCACTCCATGGCAAGGTGTCCAGAGCGTGGGCCGTCTTGCCACAACGTCGAATCCGCCCAGACGGGAAGGACGTTTGGCGTGACCGTGCGGCGTGATGGCTTGGGGGAAGCGACACGTGTGTGCTGGCGTTGAACGGTACTGGAACGGGGCCGCGGGTGGCTATGCCCGCCGCGTGGCAGTGGGAGCGGCGCGGAGACAGGTCTCGGGAGGCTGACGACAGGCAGACTGCGAGCCGCAGTCGTCGAGCGCATGTAGGTGTCCTGGGACAAGGCACGTGACGGCATGCTGACCATCGTCACAGGAGCCGGGCGATAGGTCCAATAGAGGCCGAGGAGTAACACCGCACCACTGCCCGCGATACCTATGAGCAGGTTAGTACCTGTGGCGCTATGCGCAATCTGTTGTTCGGTGCCGTATCTGCGCACGCTCGTCGACACATCTCTTGAACCAGACGGCAACACAGAGACAGAGGCTGTATCCTCCATGAGTTGCAGCTGCGTACCCGCGCCGTTAATTTTCTCGGCGTCGGGTGCTTGGAGTGAGCGCATCTGCGGCGTGAGCGCTTCCAGCGGTTGAAGCGAGATCTTTCCACCAGAGGTGGTTGAAGTGTCTGGCATCTTTTGCATAGGGCGATTGAAATACATATGTTGTGGCAGGACACTCTCGGCGTCGCGCTGCCGGGAGGAGGTAGATTTTGCGCCTGTCGAGAGCCCTAAAATAGCCGCCGTGTCCTCTGAATTCCGTGGAGGTAAGTCGGCTTGTGCTCCGCTCCAGCGTGGGAGAAGTATCAGACATCCCAGAGAGAAAGCCCAAGCGTAGGCTCTGGGACGCCACTGGCGGTGTCGCAGGCTTGACCACATCACTGTACATCCCTTCGAGAGGCGTGTCTGACCTCAAGGCTCGGCTGTGGTGCTGCCGACATCCCGAGGTCTGTGGGATAGAGCGCAGAACCGTAAAATGAGCGTATAGTATAACAGCCAGAAGACACCTTGTCTCTCGCGAAGTGTTTTGCCACAATAGCGGGAATACTTGGCACAGTGCCACGAGGCAAGAGAGACGCGCCTGACAGAGGGCAGAGCCAAAATGAGGACGGATCATTGAGAGGGGACCGCAGCGTGGCGGCTAGCCAAAAGGGGAAGACATGAGCGATGAGCAGCGCCTGGTGACAGAGTTCCACCGAGCGTTTTCTATCCCCATTGAGCACGTGCCCTGTGTCCCGGACGAGGCGACGCGTGCCTTGCGGATGCATCTCCTGCAGCAGGAATACGACGCCTTACACAAGGCCTTCGCGCAGCAGGACATTGCTGTCGTGGCTCAAGCACTGGCGGAGCTCTTATATGTCGCCTACGGGACCGCGATAGCATGCGGGCTTGACATGGCCCCCATCTTTCGTGAGATCCATCGCTCGAACATGACCAAGGTGGGAGTCAGGCAACGCGCCGACGGGACATGGCTCAGGCCCGCAGGGTATTCTCCGCCACGGCTGGAACCTCTGCTGGCTTTTCTGGCCCAGCGTCACGGGGCTCCTGCAACGGAGGTGCCAGCCTACGTGTCTGGGCGCCCAGCCGTCCCGCCTCGGGCGGCTTCTGGAGGAGAAATCATACCACGAAGTCCTCTTGTGCCGAGTGAGGCACCGACGAGGCCGCCTGCCATAGAGGGCATGCAGCCTCCACAAGGGACGATGGCGAGCGGGGCTGAGGGATATGCCTCAGCCACTCTGCCTTTACAGGGGCAGGTCCACGACAGACGTTTGCCTGAACATCCCACGCTACAATGCCCCCTGTGCACCCATAACTTTATCCGGCGTTCACGCCGTATCGGGCTCACAGAGCGGTTGCTGAGTTGGGCTTTTCTGTATCCTTTTCGTTGTGCAGTCTGTTACCATCGCTTCCGGGCTTTCCAGTTTCGGGCCCACTCCCTGAGCCATGTCGTCGAGCGACGTCAATACATACGCCTGCCAGTGCAGCTACCTGCGACCTTTATCTACACGGCGCAATTGAGCGAACAGCATCAAGGCCAAGGCGCGGTGATCGATCTCTCGCCGCGTGGCTGTTCGCTCCGGACCACCAGTGACTTACCCCTGGCCACCGTGATGACGCTGGCATTCCAGATAGCGCCTGATACCCCGGACATTGTGGTGGAGACTGCGCTCGTGCGTCGTATCCACTCTACGGGCGTTGGGGTCGCTTTTTTGCGCTTCCAGGCGTCTGAACAAGAGCGTTTTACCCAGTATCTAGAACAGTTATTGGGACAACCGCATGTAACGAAGACAGAGGATGAGAGTTCCTAAAGAACGCGCAGAGCACACGGAGGCAACGCGCTGGCCACTCGATGCGTGCGATTGCGCGGCTGGGCCATGCGCCTTGCCAGCCAGGCAGGATCCCGTGTGTGCTCCCGTGCCACGCGGGTATGAGCGCGTCTGTCTGGTGACGCGAGAGCGTTGGACGCGCTGCCATCACGGCATGCACCGTCTTGGCGTTGTCGCGGAAGCGCATCCACTGAGGGGTCGCGCTTGAGGGATGAGGATTGGCCATCGCGGCCCTCAAGAAGCCGGACATGGATGCCTTGCCACCGTCTTCTGCGGCGTGTGCGCGCGTGTGTCACGCTGGCCCGGCAGATGCTCCGGGAAGGGCGGGTTGCGGGACGGGCGCTGAGCGATGGGCCGATCACCTGTGCCCTCCGTACGTATGTCACCGCTGGGCCCCGGAGCCCATGGAAGGCTGTGCCATGGTGAGGTGGCAGCCGCTGCAGCAATAAGAACCGCAATCACGCCTGCCACAGGTGGGGAGGAAGCATGCGTCTAGACGAGGTCGTGGGGCAGGTGCGCCATTGTATTCGCGCCATGCATGGATACGTTCCGGGCAAGCAACCGGGTGAGGGAGCGTATATTAAGCTCAACACCAACGAGAATCCCTACCCACCCTCGCCGCGCGTGCTGACTGCACTGCGCGAGGCGGTCGGGGCTGACCTGCGGCTGTACTCTGACCCTGTTGCACTACATTTACGGGAAGCCGCCGCGGCGCTGTACGGCTGTGCGGTGGATGAAGTGATTGCTGGCAATGGCTCTGATGATATTTTAACGATGATCTTTCGGACGTTTCTCAACGCCGGGGATGTTATCGTCACGCCCTCCCCAAGTTATACACTCTATAATGCTCTCAGTGCCCTCCAAGATGCGCCCTGTCAAGAAATTCCCATGGGCCCCGACTATACGCTCCCTGCGGATCTCGATGCGCATGGGGCGAAAGTGGTGTTTATCGTTAATCCCAACGCGCCTACTGGCGTGCTCCATGCCCGGGAGGCCATTCGAGCGTTTCTCGAGCGCACCCAGAGTATTGTCGTGCTTGATGAGGCGTATGCCGATTTTGCTGGTGAGAGCGCTATCGACATGCTCCACGACTTTCCGCATCTGATCGTGGTCCGCACCTTCTCCAAGTCGTATGCCCTGGCCGGCATGCGTTTGGGACTCGGTTTTGCCCGGCGTGAAGTGATTGCCGAGATGATGAAAGTCAAGGATTCCTATAATCTCGACCGACTGGCGATTGTGGCTGGCTGCGCCGCGTTGCACGATCAGGAGTGGTTGCGGGAGACGCGTGATACGATCATTCGCACCCGCACCTGGCTGCAGCAGGCCTTAACAGAGATGGGCCTGCATGTGCCCCCATCTCGTAGCAATTTCGTCTTCCCGACCATTCCTGACGGACGGGCCGCTGCAGTATTTGAGGGCTTGGAACAACGCCGCATCTTAGTGCGGTATTTCCGTGGGTCACGGGTGGCGGATTCCCTGCGGGTCACCGTGGGGACCGATGCCGAAGTTGAGGCATTTGTGCAGGCCTTACACGATTTACTGGCCTGAGGGGGCGTGTCAAGTACTCCGCCCTGAAGGACGGAGCTTGTAGCTGACTACCCCAGCAGCAACCGGAGTTACCGAAGAGGTACCGCCACTAGAGGCACCTTGACACGTGCCCGATCTCTGATGTTATTCGCCGCGTTAAAATCGGCATGCGTCGTATAGTCACACTGTGTACAGGAAAACCGCGCTTGACTGAACCGATTCGCTCGCTCGACATGTCCGCAGCGGTTGCAGCCCTGGCTCGTGTGCCTTGGGTCCACCAGGACGACCGGCACGCCAGCGAGCGTCGCCTTGTATTCGATAAAGGCGCGGAGTTGCGCGAAAGCCCAGCCAGCCGTTCTGGCGCGTTGTGGCTGCCGAAACCGAGACCGCGAGCGGATATGCGTCAACGCTTCAAGCGCAATACCTCGCTGGGTGCCTTTGGCAGACGCAATGAGCGTCTTACTGATACAGTGATTGACGTCACGCCGGAAAGCCGCTTCTTTCTGGGCCATGCGTTGCAACGCCTGTCGAATCTTCTTGGGGCGCTTCCCGCTCATCTGGGACACGGTGCCCGCACGTTGCAGGCCCTTGCGGCATTGCGCGTAGCGTGTCCGACAGGCTTCCACCGCGTGCCCACTGTGCGTCGTGCCATCAGAGGTTGTTGCCAGGTTGACGACGCCCAGATCCACACCAAGCACGTCTTGCGGAGCAAGCAGGGGGGCTTCGGGCATCTCGATGGTACACAGCAGATACCAGGCGCCGCCTCGATACACCAGATCGGTTTGCCCTTTGATACGCCCTTGCCTGGCGCGTTGATAGGGGCCACAGATAAACGGCACCTCAACACGTCCGCCGATGGCCCACAGGCTCGCCGTGCTCAACCCGTGGAAGCTCAACACGCGCTGGTCGTAGCAGATCGCGCTATCCGGGCTGAACGTTGGACAGACCGTCTTGTCCCGTTGGAAACACTCGACCGCCTTGGCAATCGCACGTACCGCCATCTGCGACGACAGGGCAAACGTGGCGCGCATCTCGTAGTACACCAGATGGTGCAGGGAGACTTGCCCAAACAGCCCCGCCGCAAAGCCCGCCTGTGCGGCATAGGTGGCAGCCGCGTTGAACGCGGCCATCGTGGCGCGCAAGGCGTCGGCCTGGGCATGCGTCGGCAGGAGTCGGAGTTGCAAGGTCAGTTTCATAATGAAAGCATAGTATATCTTTCTCTCATACACGAGGAATCGTTGCCCAGGGGTATGGGCAAACCTCTTTCCTCTCCGCCCTGAAGGACGGAGTTTCCAGAGGTACCATGATGAACGTCCAAGACTACCAGCGTCAACGCTACCGTTCGTTGGACCAAGCGGTGGTCAACTGGCGCGAACAGCGTCTTGTCGAGGCACTACTGACCTCGTGCCAGCTGACCCCGGGCTCTCTGCTGGATATTCCCTGCGGGTTTGGACGGTTCACGGCGCTTTTCGCCCGTCTCGGCATCACGGCTACCGGGGCCGATGGCAGTGGGGATATGGTCCGCCTTGCGAGGACACAGCAAGTGCCGACAGGCCGTGGACGCTGGCTGCATACGGACATTTTTCGTTTACCGTTTGCGGATGAAACGTTTGATTGCGTTTTCTGTGTGCGCCTGTTGCATCACCGTTTTAGCGACGCCGAACGCCTGCAGATACTCCGTGAACTGGCGCGTGTGTCGCGTCGTGCTGTCCTGGTGAGTGTGTATCTCTCGTCGCCCCTCCATAACCTGGCACGCCATTGGCGCGGAGTCCGAGGCCGTTTAGCCATGATGACTGCAGAGCAGTGGCACGACCTCCTCCGACACAGCGGTCTGCGAGTGCTCCAGCAACGGGCGCTGTGCCGCCTGTGCCACGCGCAGACCTTTGTGCTACTCACGAAAGAGGCGGCGTAGTCCGCACAGGTATCCCTTGCCTGTCCCTGGGAGCGCAGGCGTCTCGCCTGCTTCCGGAGCGGGCGGGACGCCCGCGCTCCCAGGCACCAGAGACTGGCGTAGGACGGCTGCAATGCACCTCTAGGAGGGATGCACTCCCAGCAGCGAGAGCACCATGTCGTGCACATGCCCATTGGAAATCATCGCATGCCCACTGTAGATCGACGAGGCACCGGTAAAGTCGCTAAAACGCCCCCCCGCTTCTTCGACAAGAATTTTCAGCGGCGCGACATCCCACGGCTTGATATTCGTTTCTAACATTACTTCGGCCTGGCCGCGACACACAAACGTATAGGCAAAATAATCCCCAAAACCGCGTTGCCGTCGTGTGGCTTGCGCCAGACGTGTCAGGCCATCCCAGTAACCATCGCGCAGCATGAGATCAAGACTGCCGTGGAGGAGCGTGGCCTGGGCGAGATCGCTGATGCTAGAGACCGCGAGGCGCTCGCCATCGGCGAAGGCCCCGAGGCCCTTCGCCGCGTACAGCAGATCACCCTGGGCCGGCGCAGACACCACCCCCACCGTAATCTTCCCCGCTTGTTCCAACGCGATGAGGGTACCGAAGAAGGGAATGCCACGAATAAAATTCTGCGTCCCGTCAATCGGATCGATAATCCACCGTGCATCCTCCCCCTCACGTCCGGCGTGCGCGCCAAATTCTTCCCCTAGCACCCCATAGTCGGGGAAATACTGCCGGAGTGTGTCCACAATGACCCGTTCACCGGCCCGATCTGCGGCGGTGACCGGACTCTGATCGTCTTTGGTGTCGATCTGCAGGGCTGTCCGAAAATACGGGAGGATAACCTCCTTGGCGGCTTGCGCAGCAGCCAGCGCGGCATCGAGCTGTGGTTGCAGTGTCATAGAGTGACCTATTTGTTTAATACTATAACAGTACCGCCAAGATGTGGCGGATGCATCTGGCAGAGATAGCTGTACGCCCCAGCCTTGGCGGCAGTGAACTTCACCGTGGCCTGGGCCTTGGGCTGCACGACCTCTTCAATGCCAAACGCCTCAATCTGAAAACCATGTGGTTCATCGAGCTTATTGAGCAACGTGAGCTCGACTTCTTCCCCTGCATAGACCACCACACTGGATGGTAACCAGATCTTCGTGCCTTCGAGCAGCACATTCATCAACGTGAATTTTTTGGGCTCAGCTGTCGCGCTCAGGGCAGTGACGCAGAGCAGGAGAGTTAGCAAGCTCCCCACCCCTCTCAGCTGTCGATTCCACGGCTGTCTTACTCGCACTCTTGTCCCCTCTTATGTGGGATACCCTGCTATGGCCGCACGTGGTTGACGCACGCGCGGCTCACCATACGTCAGGCGGGTCACGTGCTCGGCCCTACGCTCCCCCATGCCTGACTCTGGATCACGGAAGGCGTTCCAACAGTTGGGATTTTTCGAGCATATCCTTGAGGTAGGATGGCCCCAGGTCGGCAGCGCTGGCCGTCATGCTGTCTTTGAAGGCCTGGACATCACCGCGCATGAGTGCTTGCCCAAGTGTCTGAGCCGCTTCGCAATACGCCTGGATGAGCACTGGCGCCTGCAGATTGTAGGACTGAATTTCACTATAGAGCTCGGGGTCCGCACTGAGGATGCGCCCCATGGTTATCAGAGACCTCCGCGAGTTCGGAGAACTGTACGAGTCCAATGCCCTCGGATCACTGAAGCGGCTCCGCAACACCTGCGCCAGGACCACTTTGGTAAAATGTTCGAGATTCTGGTGCCACGCCATCTGTGTGTCGTGATGCTCGGGCGTTGTATAGGTGATCCGCGCACCATATTTATAGAAGATGCTGGCAAATTCCTCCGCTAGTGCACCAGACATCGGCGTACGGGTGAACACCACGTTTTGCTGACGGACGCTCTCTACCGCGGGACCGAATACGGTGTGCATCCCTAAGACCTCGACGCCGGCGGCGACGGCAGCCAGCATCGCCGCCACCGGCTGCGTCTTAATGGAGGTATTATCGGCAATGAGTTGGCCGGGACGACAATACGGGCCCACCTCGTGAATGACGGCGACGGTGTTGCTGATCGGCACGTTGATAATCACCACGTCGGACTGCGCCACACACTGGGCATAGGTCAGTGGGGTGCGCCGACCACTTAACAACACCGTGTAGCCCGCCATACGAAAAAAGCGCTCGAACCACAGGCCCATCTTGCCGGTGCCACCGATAATGCCGATCGTCTGTAGACGCGGCTCGTTAAAAGCACAACGTGGATAAGTGCCAAAAATTTGCACTTCGACGTCTTCATCGCCGAGCTGTTTGGTGAGCGCCGCCATACAGGAAGCGACGGTCGGGTCTTCCAGGTGTCCTTCCACCTCAATATAGAAGCGAAACGCCCCGTGCGTATCGGGACGGGAATGAATCGACGAGAGATTCAAGCCATAGGTTTTACTGAGCACGCCGAGCATATCTTCCAGCAGGCCGATGCGGTCACGATGGGGATAGATCACCAGGGCGGTGGCATCCTTGCCCGTCGGCGCATGGTAGGCCTCGGTCGCCACGCCGAGCACAGCAAAGCGTGTTGTGTTGCGCTGCACGTTGCCAATATCGCGCGCCACCACGTGCAAGCCGTAGTGGGCGAGGGCCGCTGGACTGCCAATGGCCGCCGCATCGTGCTGCTGGGTGGCGATAATCGTTTCCATGGCGCTACTCGTACTGGCCATCTCCACCTGCTGGGCCTGAGGATAATGCTCGTGTAGATAGAGCGAACATTGCTTGAGGGCCTGGTCTTTAGAGAGCACACGGCGAATCGGCGTCCCAGGCGTGAGCACCCCGAGAGCGTGCTGGATAGGCAGCGCGAGCATATTGACGAGCTTCAGACGATCAGCGTAGCGATAGAGATTATCCAGCGTCTCCGTCACCGGACCCTGGATAACATTTTCGATCGGTACCAGCCCGCGTGCGACCTCGTGCTGGGCCACGGCGTCGAAGACTGCGTCAATGGACGTATAGGGAAGGTACTGCGCCTCCGGCATGGCCGCTCTGGCAGCCTCTTCGGTGTAGGTGCCCGCAGGCCCTAAATATCCGAGCTTCACACGCCATCCTTATACGGGGGAATAGAAGATCCAGCCTTGGAGGGCATCCTCAGACCCCCATCGCTCTAGGATGCCGTGCACGGTTATTATATCATGATTTGCATGAGCTGCAAACGTCAAAGCCCACCAGCGGCACGTCTAAAGGGTACTCCGCTGGCACCGTGCCCTCTCTACTGCGTTCGGGAGCTGTGCATGCGTCGCTATAGCCTTTATGGCGGAAGTTTTGATCCGGTGCACTTGGGGCACATGTCGCTGGTCGAGCGCGCCATTGCACTGGGCTATACCGTGTTGATGGTGCCGGCCTTTCGCCATGCTTTTGGCAAGCAATCCGCGCCGTTTGTACATCGCGTCCGGATGTGCGAGCTGGCACTCCAGGCGTGCCAGCTTGAGGCCCAGGCGCAGGTGTGTACCATTGAGCAGTCGGTGGCACGCGCCGATGGTGCGCCAGTCTATACCTACGATGTGCTGTGTCACCTGCGTGAAAAGCTAGGGAGTGCACCCTGTGTGCTGGTAGGACCCGACATCGCGACGGAGTGGGAACGCTGGTATCGTGCACCAGAAATTGACCGCGACTTTGGCCGTGTGTCTCTGCCTATGACGCGCGCGACGCGTAGCACAGAAATTCGCCAGCGCTTACAGGCAGGCACACCACCCTCCGCGCTCGGCATGCACCTGCCTGAGTCTGTGGCGCACTACATTGCCAGGCATGGGTTATATCAGCGCGACGTCTGATGACGAGACGACACCGGGCTTAGGGCTCATGGCGCACGTCCCTGACGGACCGCCGCCGTGACCGCATAGGCATAGCATCTGGGACATACACGGCTTCCAGCAAGGTCCGCATCGCCGCAGGGATACGTGTGGGGCGCCCGTCAGCGCGGGTAAAGGCGCCCTGCACTTCTGCCAGAGCCAGGACGACACCATCGGCTTGGCGACGAATCACTTGGCGCCAGGTCATCATGGCGCCGTGGAAATCCGCCACACAGCTCTCGATGTCCAGTACATCCTCGCTAAAAGCCGGGGCTTTATACTGCACGTAGAGATCAACCGCAATCACCGTATACCCCTGCTGGAGAATCACGCTAAACGGCAAGCCAGCCTCGGCCATCGCGGTGAGACGCCCGACCTCGAAGTAATGCACATATATGGCATGATTGACGTGCCCAAGCGGATCGCATTCGTAATGGCGGACGGTCAGTTGACAACGGGATGTGCTGGGCATCTCGCCCTCTCTGTGCCTGGCAGAGTTGTCTGCGCCGTTGGCAGCGTTACGGCTCCGAACAAAGACTAAATATGAGACAAGATGCACTATGTAGTTCGTCACAATCGCATGTTGTCGCTCTACCATAAGGACTCGTCTGGCCAGGAGGTGCAACGAGACAATCATCAAAGTCACTTACCAGACCGGGCAGGAAGAAGATGACCTGTGATGCTCCTTCACTCCCCGCCACGACCGTTCTGGCTTCCAGAGCCACCTCAACCCAGGTGAATTCTCTGGCGTACACCAGGTTAAACAGTGCAAAACCGCTCGCATCTGTGATCACAGACACCGGAACAGCCGCGACATTTCCAGGCTCCAGCGTGGTATTACTATTAAAATCTTCACCTGGATCTAAGATCCCATTCAAGTTGTCATCCTCATTCTTGCAGTATGGAGTCGTAACGCTCACCAGCTTGCCCCATCCTATACAAGCACCTCCGGGAGCAAAAACGTTGCCATAACAGCCTTTTTGATAGCGCGTTGGTAACACATCGAGTAATACAGTGGCCTGGTCTACCGCGTTGCCGTTGGCATCGGTCACGAGGACCGAATACGGCAGGGCATACTGCGTACTACTCAGAGGGATGATAAGATTCCCAGTGCCAAGGACCACGAACAGTTGTTGTTGTGCGACTGTCAAGGTCACAATGTCTGTGATGCTGCCAGCGGCCGCAGTAACGATCACGCCATCTTGTGCACTCGATGCGGCTCCAGCTGTATACACGCTACTGGCCTGCCCAAAGCTGTCAGTGACAGCGGCCGCAGGGGCAATACTGCCACCGCTAATGTCGTTGAGCGAGAAGCTGACGGTCTGGTTCTTGACCAGATTGCCCCGGGGATCCCGCAGCACAGCCGTGATGATGCTTTGCTGGGCATTACTACCCGGCAGGTTGACACCCAGGGTAGTCGGGGATGCTTGTACCAGCACAGAGGCCACAGTCGTGGCGACAAACTCTATCTCGACCTGGCTTGATGGCCCCGGGGAGACACTCGCCGCGGCACTGATGACCGAGGGGCCTGCGTTGTCCGAGCAGATACAGACAGTGGCATCCCCATAGCAGTTTGTCATTGCACTGATGGTGGGGGGCGGCAGCGGGGAACAGGACGGCGGCGGTTGCGGGGGACAGGACGGTTGCGGTGGCGGGGGACAGGACGGTTGCGGTGGCACGGTCGCCACAAAGCCTCCGCGACTCGCGAAAAAATTAATCGTTTTCCCCACCTGAGGCACTGTTCCCAGCTTCCAATTCAGTGTGACGGGTTTGAACTCCTGCAAACGTATTTCAGCGGCAGGGGTTGGGGCTGTCAGCACAAAGTTGTCCGCACTGATCGACAGGGAGGCCGCGGCCACGGCTCCTAAGGCCGAGACTTGTATCGTATCGATCCCTGGGACATTCGCCGTCACATCAACCTCTGCACTACCAACGGCATCAGTTATAATAGGAAGAGGACTTATGGGATTACCGAGCGAGGAGCGAATCGTGATGAGTTGTTGGGCAATGCCCGTCCCCCCTGAATCGCGCAGGAGGATTGACAAGCGCACCATCGCACCTAACACCGCAGCATTGGCACCACTTAAGGTCAATGTCGTACCGGTCACCTGCACGGTGTTTTGCGTCGTTATAGTGCCTGCGGTGGCGGTCAGCAGAATCGGCCGGTTGCTGCGGTCACCGCCAGTCGAGAGCAGAGCCGTGGCGGTACCGGTGATCCCCGTTGTGCCATTGAGCACTTGCACACTGCCGGAATCTGCCGCGAAGCTCACGGGGACTCCGCTCAGGACGTTATTGGCCGTATCACGCAGTAGGGCGGTGAGCGTGACGTTCTCCAGACCATCGGAATCGAGCTGAGGACTACTTACTAAGAGATCGATGCGAGCCGCGCCGGCGATCGGCGTGATGGTAAGGGCCAGCGTCCCGGTGGTGCCATTGACCGCGCGCGCCTGCACGGTATCGATACCTGGCGTGGCACTCGCAGTATACGTGACGAGGGGAACCCGGCCATTCGTATCGGTGACAGCAGTCTGCGGGTCAAGACTCCCATGACTGGTCGAGGATGGTTCTATAGAAAATACAATAGTTTGACTAGCAACGGGATTGGCATGGGCATCCGTCACGAGCGCAGCGAGAGAGGCGATGCCGTTCACCGTCACGGTGCGCAAGTTTGCCGTCAGTTGCACTACCGCCACCGCACCAGCCACAAACGTCACTGCGGTGCTGCCGCTGAAGCCACTGGCCGAGGCCGTCACCGTCGCCGTCCCTACACTGGTGGGCGCAATGAGACTCAGGGTTGCCACGCCACTGCTATTGGTTTGGGCGGTCCCCGTGGTCGTGGTG